>DATMEI010000579.1:0-8212 GCA_035556995.1 Streptomyces sp. | reverse complement strand
GAGAGCGACGAGGCAGTAGAGCACGGTGACGATGAGCAGCGACAGCATGATCGCGCGCGGCAGGTCCCGCTTGGGGTTCTTCGCCTCTTCGCCCGCCGTCGACGCGGCGTCGAAGCCGATGTACGAGAAGAAGAGCGTCGCCGCGGCGGCGCTGATCCCGGTGATGCCGAGCGGGGCGAGCGGGGTGTAGTTGCCGGCCTTGATGCCGAGGAAGCCGATGCCGCAGAAGAGCAGCAGCGTCACGATCTTCACCACGACCATGATGCTGTTGGCGCGCGCGCTCTCCTTGGCGCCGCCCATCAGGAAGACCATGGCGAGCAGGACGACGACGAGCGCCGGCAGATTGATCCAGCCGCCCTCGCCCAACGGTGCGGAGACCGAGGCCGGGATGGTCACACCGATGGTGCCGTGGAGCAGTTCGTTGAGGTACTCGCCCCAGCCGACGGCGACGGCCGCGACCGAGACGCCGTACTCCAGCACCAGACACCAGCCGCAGACCCAGGCGACCAGCTCCCCGAGTGTGGCGTAGGTGTAGCTGTACGAGGATCCGGAGCCGGGGATCATCCCGGCCAACTCGGCGTAGGAGAGCGCGGAGAAGAGCGCCGTGATCCCGGCGAGCACGAAGGAGACCACGACCGCCGGGCCCGCCTGCGGCACCGCCTCGCCGAGGACGACGAAGATCCCGGTGCCGAGAGTGGCGCCCACGCTGAGCATCGTGAGCTGGGTCAGTCCCATGGAGCGGCGCAGCGGGCCGCGGCTCGCCTCGTCGACGAGATCGGCCACGCTCCGGCGCCGGGTCAGCTTGCTCGTCCTGCTCGTCCCGCCTGGGCCTTTGCCGGGGCCTGTGCCTGGGCTCTGCCCATTGCGCGGGTGTGTCCGCACACCGTCCACGATGCCGCTCCCTCCGCTGCTGCACTCTCTGGCCCCCTGATGATGGGCAACGAAGCGCGGGCAGAGGTGCACGCATCGGCCAAGAACCCGTGGCCTGCATTGGACGCCCGGCCAATGCAGACCACGGGGGCCGACGCGTTCCGGTTCGGGTCACTCAGCGGGTGGGTCCGGTGGCCGGCTGCCGTACCCGATCACTCACGCCCGGCCGGGCTGGTCCAGTCGGCCGGCACGTGGGCGATGCGCACGCGCTGCGGGTGGTCTCCGACGGGCACCGAGACCGTCTTCTTCCCGGTGGCGAAGTCGATGGCGGTGACCTGGTCGCTTCCGCTCTCCGAGATGACGCAGGACTTGCCGTCGCCGCTGACCGTCGCCCAGTACGGCTTGGAGGCCGTGACCAGGGGGCCTTCCTCCAGCGTGGCGCGGTCGACGACGGTGGCGTAGTCGTCCATGGTTCCGGCGATGCAGAGCTTGTCGCCCTCCGGGCTCATCGACATGCCGTGGTGGCGGGAGTCGTTGACCCAGGTGGTGCGGTCCTCGCTGGTGTCGGGGTTCTTGGGCAGGACCTTCTCGCGGGTGATCTTGTCGGCGGCCACGTCGTACTCGAAGAAGCCGTTGAAGAAGGAGACCTGGAAGTAGAGCTTGGACTCATCCGGCGTGAAGGCCACCGGGCGCACCGCATCGGAGAAGTCCTTGCGGCCGAAGGCATCGAGCCGCTCGCGCATGTCGATGACCTTGACCTCTTCGAAGGTCTCCGCATCGACGACTGTGATCTTGCGGTCGCCCTTCGTCCAGTCCAGCCAGGGTTCGTCGGTGGCGGTCTGCACATCGCCGATGGACATGTTCCACAGGTGCTTGCCTCCGTCGGTGAAGACGTTCTCGTGCGGCTTGTCGCCGGTCTTGAAGTTTCCGGCTTCCTTCCCCGTCTCGATGTCGAGGACGTGGACGGTGTTGGAGGTGGAGGCGGAAACGGCCACGCGCTCGCCGTCGGGGGAGACAGCCATGTGGTCGGAGCGGTAACCGGACACGGGGAAGCGCCAGTTGAGCTTCCCGGTCGCCACGTCGATGGAGACGACGTCGGCGAAGCTCGGGCGTGAGACGACCATGGCCTTCCCGTCGGGGGTGGAGTACATGTCGTCGACGAACTGGTCGTGCCCCTCGCCCGGTCCGTTGCGGATGGCCAGGAAGTAGATGAGCTTGATCGGGTCGGCGTGGATCTCGTCCAGGCGTTCCTGCTTGTCGGGGATCACGTTGATGCGTCCGAGCTTCCCGAAACCGCCGCTGGACTCGATCACGTCGGCGGTGCCGTCCCAGTTGTTGCCGACGAACATCACTTCCCGCAGATCCGCGGCGCCCTGGGCCGAGCCGGTCGCGGCGGCTGCCGAGTCGGGCGTGGGGGCTGCCGCGCCGGTCACGGCGGCCACGGCCACAAGTGCTGTGGCGACGGCGATCGGCAGTCGGCGCCCGCGGCGGCGTGTGCGCGCCGCGTCCGGCGGCTGGAGGGCCTCGGCGTCCGCGTGCTGCTTCCTGGATACGGGCATTGCTCTCCTTCGCGTAGCGACTCTGCCTGCGCTGAACTGCGAGCTGTCGAGGCGAGCACGAGCATGCGAAGCCCTCCGTAGAGCACGGCGGCACTCTACGGAGGGCTGGCGGCCGGACTGCGGAATTCCCGTGCAAGGTCCGCGTCGCATGCTCTCTGACCAGGCATTTCAATGCGATACACCCAGGCCGCCCAATGTGAAAACGCCTCACTTCACATTGGTGCTACTGAAGGTAACCACGGGCCTGCGGTTGTTCAACCCCTCGGAAGGGAGAAGATGACCGGGGGCACGAACGAGGGAGAACGATGCAGGCGCGGCCAAAGCAGTCAACCGGTCGTTACGCAGGCAAGGCAGCCACCGAGCGGCACGCCGAGCGGCGCCAGAAATTTCTTGATGCGGCACTGCAGCTCTTCGGAGCCGGTCCCGGCTACCGGTCGACGACCGTCGCCGCCCTCTGCGAGGCGGCCGGGCTTTCGACCCGTCAGTTCTACGAAGAGTTCCGCACACTCGAAGACGTGCTCGCCGCCCTGCACTTGCAGGTCAACCACTGGGCCGAAAGCGCCGTCGTCGAAGCCCTCGCCGGGACCGAGGGCCGGCCTTTCGCCGAACGCTACGACTCCGTTTTCCGTGCGTACGCGGCAAGCCTCGCCTCGGACCCTCGCCGCATACGGATCGCCTTCACCGAGATCGTCGGCGTCAGCCCCCGCATGGACGAGCAACGGCTCGTCCGCCGCGCACGATGGGTCGAGCTGATCCGCGCCGAGGCAGCAGCAGCGGTCCACAGAGGTGAGGCCGCCGACCGTGACTACCGCATCTCCGCGGCCGCCTTCATCGGCAGCGTCAACGGTCTCCTGCACGACTGGGCCGCGGGCTGGGTGGACGCCTCTCTCAACGAGATCGTGGACGAACTCGTCCGTCTGCTGCTGGCGTTGCTGCGCCCCGCCGACTGAGACCCGGGACTCGGACCCGGACGGCACATGAGCGGCAGCCCGCAAGGGCCCCGCGTCGTTCCCCCTCTGCCCGTGCGACGCGTACGGGCAAGTGCACTGTCAGTGCCGGCCGTTACGTTCGCCTCCTCAGCAACGCACAAACACAGGACGGTGACCCGTATGCGAATGGACAGCCGAGACCTGCCCGAGCCGCGGGCCGACTGGAAAGGCATGAGCTGGCGCGACTGGCAGGATCCCGGTCTGGTCCGGTCCCGGCTGGCCGCCGGCGCCGACCCGAACGGTCCGCTGTACGACGACGTCCAAGGCATCCCGCTCCATCGGGCGGCCGACTCCGGCTCGCGGGAGGTCGTCGCCGAACTGGCGGCTCTGGTCCGGGATGTGGATGCGGCCGACGAACAGGGCCAGACAGCGCTGTGGTTCGCGGTCGGCAGCCGTCAGGCGGAGAACGCCGTGGCGCTGCTGGAGGCCGGGGCCGACGCCTGGCGTCCCGTCGTCGGCGGCTGGTCACCGGGCCGACTGGCCCTGCTCTCCCCCTTCGCCGCGCACTTCGAGAACCTGCCGGGCGCCGTGCCGCCCTCGCCCGCGGAACATGCCGCGATGCTGGAGGCGGACCGCCTCTGCGCCGAACTGGACGACGTCTGGGAAGGGTTGGGCGTGGCCTTCGTCGCCGGTGTCGACGAGGACGAGGTCATCCGCCGCCTCGGTGCCGACCCGGCGGAGTGCCCGGTGACCGACGTCGACGACGCGTGGCCGCCCGGCGAAGAGGAGTTGCTGGAGGACATTCAACTCGTGGGCGTCACCGGCGTCGAGGGCGGCTGCGTCGTCTCCCAGCCCTGGGGCTACCTCCCGGAGGATCCCCATGTGCTCGCCCGGTTGTCGGCCGGGACGGTCGCTTACGGGATCTACCTCAACGCCAAGAGCGGCGACCAGGCGATGATCGGCCGCGACGGAGTGTGTGACCGCGACGCCGGTGCCGGCTTGGGTGTGCATGCGGACCATGTGGAGTCCGACGGCGGGAACGTACTGCTGCGGTTTCTCTACGACGGCGGCATCGGCGGCAGTGTCGGCTACGGCTGCGCGTACACCGGCCTGAACATCCCGGACGCCCGTCCGATAACCGGCCCGTTCCGCCGCTGGGTCCGCGTACCGCACAGGGAATGAGTGACAGCCGGCAACGGTCTCAAGTCCCGGCGGTCCCGGCTTCTACACCCCCCTGTCCCCCGCTGCCAGGGCCGGGATGACTCCGCCCGCCGTGACGATCTCGCGCTGCCGGGCGGAGAGGCGGTGCCGCACGGCGTACTCCTCGTCCCTGGTGACGTTACGCAGCCGCAGCGTCCCTCCCTCGTCCTCGGCGAGGGCGCCGTGCAGACCTTCGAGGTGCAGGACGTCCTCCGTCCCGATGCGCTCCCAGTCCCCGCCGTCCTCGAACTCCAGTGGCAGCACACCGAAGTTGACCAGGTTCTGCCAGTGGATACGGGCGAAGGACTTGGCGACGACGCAACGCAGCCCGAGGTGCCGCGGGGTGATCGCGGCGTGCTCACGCGAGGAGCCCTGCCCGTAGTTGCCCCCGCCGACGACGAAGTGACCGTTGTTCTCGTCGTCCGCCGCCGCCTCCCTCGCACGCCGCGGATAGCCGGCGTCGATGCGGATGAAGGTGAACTCGGCGAGCTTGGGGATGTTCGACCGGTAGGGAAGCGCCCGCGCGCCCGCCTGCGAGATCTCGTCCGTGGAGACGTCGTCGCCCGCCTTCAGCAGGACCGGTCCCTCCAACGTGTCGGGCAGCGGGTCGAGTTCGGGCAGCGCGGAGACGTTGGGGCCGCGCACCAGTTCCACGGCCCGCGCCTCCTCGACGGGCAGAGGCGGCTCCAGCATTGCGGTGTTCACGCTGGCACGCTCCGGCAGTGAGAGCTGCGGTGGTCCGACGGCGGCATCGGCCGCCCAGTCCCTGGGGTCGGTGATGACGCCGGTCAGCGCGGAGGCCGTGGCGGTCTCGGGGGAGCAGAGCCACACGGCGTCGTCCTCCGTACCGGAGCGTCCGGGGAAGTTGCGCGGCATTGTGCGCAGCGAGTTCCGTCCCACCGCCGGAGCCTGTCCCATTCCGATGCAGCCCAGACAGCCGCTCTGGTGCAGCCGGGCGCCTGCGGCGACGAGGGCGAAGGTGCCGCCCGAACGGGTGAGGTCCTGGAGGATCTCCCGTGAGGTCGGGTTGATGTCGAGGCTGACACCGTCAGCTGTGCGCCGCCCGTCGACCATGGCGGCGGCCACGGCGAAATCGCGCAGTCCGGGGTTGGCGGAGGAGCCGATCACCGCCTGGTCGACGGGCTCCCCCGCCACCTCGCGTACGGGCACGACGTTGCCCGGTGAGGACGGGCGCGCGATCAAAGGCTCGAGTGCCGAGAGGTCGATCTCCTCGTCGAGGTCGTAGACGGCGTCGGGCTCCGCCGCGAGCGGGGTGAAGTCCTCTTCGCGGTCCTCGCTGCGCAGGAAGTCCCGCACGGCCTCGTCCGACGGGAAGACGCTCGTTGTGGCACCCAGCTCCGCGCCCATGTTGGCGATGACGTGCCGGTCCATCGCGGTCAGCGAGCCGAGCCCCGGCCCGTGGTACTCCAGGACGCGGTTGACGGCTCCCTTGACTCCGTGACGGCGCAGCAGCTCCAGGATGACGTCCTTCGCGCTCACCCACGGCGGCAGGCTCCCGGTCAGCCGCACCCCCCATACCTGCGGCATCCGCACGTACAGCGGCCGGCCGGCCATCGCGAGCGCCACTTCGAGGCCACCGACGCCGATGGCGAGCATGCCCAGCGAACCCGCGGCGCACGTATGGGAGTCGGAGCCGGCGAGGGTCTTGCCCGGGATGCCGAAGCGCTGCATGTGGGTGGGGTGCGAGACGCCGTTGCCCGGCTTGGAGTACCACAGCCCCAGGCGCTGGGCCGCGGAGCGAAGGAAGGCGTGGTCTTCGGCGTTGCGCTCGTCGGCCTGGAGGATGTTGTGGTCGACGTACTGGACGCTGACCTCGGTACGGACCCGGTCGAGGCCGAGCGACTCCAGCTCCTGCATCACCAGCGTTCCGGTGGCGTCCTGGGTCAGGGTCTGGTCGATGCGCAGACCGATCTCCTCACCGGCCTCCGCCCGGCCCTCCACCAAGTGGTCGCCGATGAGACGCTGCGTCACCGTTCCCCGTGCTCCACGGCCGGTGAGCGTTCCCGCGTTCGTACTGGCCAAGACAAGCCACCTCCTGCTGTGCGCGTACCGGACGCTCTCCGGGCGGCCCCGGGGCTTGCGGCACCGGGTACCCGGCTGAGCGAGAGGTACGTCCGGAGGTGAGGGAACGTCAGCCCGAACGGCGCAGCCACCACCATGACCTTCCGGCTGGGCCGGGAAGGAATCGCCGATGCTGGCGGTAGCTACGCCTGCCATACCGGGAGACCGAAGACCTTGCTGCCGGATACAGCGAGCAGACCGACGCGGACATGGCGCGCCTTGAGACCGCGCGGGACAAGGGAGTTGACCCCTCGCCGTCGACCCGAATGGCACTCGGCCACACTCAGCGCCCTTGGGCGGTGCACTGATGCCCTGCCCCTGACCCGTGTCCCTTCCCGCTCTGAGACGGCCCGGCAGTGAGCGGGGCGCACGACATGGCTAATCGGAGCGCTTCTGTGGGGTGATTCTGGATTCGGTGGATCGGCGCTGCCCCCGCTCAGCACGTCATCACATCTACCGAATGCATCCAGATCGGGCGTAAGCTCATCAGAAGTTATAGGAGGGGGCATTATGACCAGCTTCTGGACGCGCACCCCGGAGCAGAGGGACCAAGCTGAGAAGGCCAAGGCAGAACGAGCAGAGAGAACAGAGAAGGCCAAAGCTGCGAGAGCGGAGAGAAGGGCCGAACACAAAGCTGAGCGAGAGGCCCTCAAAGCCTGGAGGCAGGAACATCCCGCAGAGAAGGAGATGAACTCGGCTGCCATGATGCGCATGTGGCCGAGCTCAGAGCGTGGGGTTACCTCCCTGGGGCCTGTCGCTGGCGCTCAAGCTGAGTTCTTCACCGCCGATGCGCACAAGGCGTGGACAGCTACCCGACTGGTCGGCGGCGCAGTGACGATGGGCGCCTCTCTTGCCGCAGGCCGCAAGAACAAGGGCGCGGCAGCCATCAACATCACGTTCCCGAACGGTGTTGCCAAGAGCTACGCCGTGAAGCCCGATTCAACGTCGCTACAGGCTGCAAACCAATACGTGACCGCCTTCAAGGCACTGAGCGCTCAGCTTCTCGCAGAAGCTGCAGCCGCCGAGTAGCAACCACACGCCGCACCTGCCCGCGCACGATCGCCCGATGGCGGTCGCGCGGTCACTGACTGCACTGCTGGCGAGAGAGTGGCCCGCAGCGCACACACCCTCGTTCGGCATCGCACCGGACGAGGGCTGTGTCGTATGTCAGATATGGAACCAACTCCCCCCACACAGGCGGACAACCGGGAGGAAACATCATGAGGCACACCGCAGTTGCCGCACTCCTGTTGCTCCCCCTGCTGGGGGTCACCGGCTGCTCACGGGGCGCCGAGCCGACAGCAGAGGCCAGCACACGAACACCTACACCAACGTCCGCCAAGACGGGCACGCTGTCCGTGAAGGAAGCGGGGAGTGCATACCTGCGCATGGTCGACGCCAGCAACAAGGACCTCGACGCATGCATGAAGATCGTTAACCGCATAGCCGAGGAGCAGGCCGCCAATGGCGAGGACGTGAACAAGGTCCGGTCAGCCTGCCGCAAGGCGCCCGCTGCCAACCGCGCCTTCGCCGACGAGCTCGACAAGCACGACTGGCCAACCAAGGTGCGAG
>DATMEI010000578.1:0-5404 GCA_035556995.1 Streptomyces sp. | reverse complement strand
GGTGTCGGTGCTCTTCATCAGTACTCCAGCCTCTCGCGGCGGCCGAGTTTCAGTACGACGGCCGCGAAGACCAGGGTGACCACGAGCAGCGCCACGCCGATCGTGGTGGCGTAGGCGGCCTGCCCGTCACGGAATGCCTTCAGGTACACGTACAGCGGCAGCACGGTCGTGGAGTAGGCAGGACCGCCCGGACCGGTCGTCATGATCTGCACCACCGCGAACGCCTCGGCGCCCAGCGCCAGGATGCCCATGTAGATCCAGCCGGACTGCACGGTGTCCCACAGCAGGGGCAGAGTGATCCGGAAGAAGGTGGTGATCCGGTCGGCACCGTCCAGCAGTGCGGCCTCGTAGTAGTCACGCGGGATGGACGTCATGGCGGCCGAGAAGAGCACGACGAAGAAACCGACCGTGCTCCAGATCATCACCGCCATCACAGCCCACAGCGCCGTCTCCGGGTCGCCCAGCCACGCCGTCTTCAGCGCGGAGAGACCCACCGCGTCCAGCGCCGCGTTGAGCGAGCCGCTTCGCGGGTTGTAGGCGAAGCGGAAAAGCAGGGCGACGATGGCGATCGACAGCACCTGCGGGAAGAAATAGACGATCTTGTAGAAGCTGGATCCGCGCACCCCGGAGACGGCGGAGTTCTTCCGCCGCCGCCCCCCGACATTGATCATGAACGCGAAGAACAGCGCGAGGCTGATCGTCACCAGCGGCAGCAGCAGCAAGAACAGCAAGCTGTGCTGCAGCGACTTCCAGAAGACCTCGTCGCTGAACAGCTTGATGTAGTTGTCGAAGCCGACCATCCTGAAGTCCGGACTCAGTCCGGTCCAGTCAGTGAACGAATAGTAGATCGACTGGACGAACGGCCAGATGACAAAGACCGCGTAGATCGTGAGGGGAACGATCAAGAACCCCACGATGAACCGGTACTTGCCGTGCTCCATTACTCACCGACTCCGATCCGCTGTGGCTGCCGCCGCTGGTGACGCTTGTTCAGTTGTGCTTGTAGTGCGTGATGGAGTCGTCTTCACGCGCTTCGTCGGTGTACTTCTGGGCCTTCTTCATCGTCTCGGCCGGGGTCATGCGGCCGGCCATCATCTCGCCCAGACAGGCCACGCCGATCTTCTCCTTCTGCAGGGCCACGTACCAGTCCTGGATGCGGGGGTTGACGATGTTCTTACCCGCCTTGTCCAGGGCGTCCACGGCCGACTGCAGGCCCGGGGGCAGCGACAGGCCGTCGGTGCCGCCGTCGAAGGAAGTCAGCGAGGAGACCTGCTTGGTGAAGTTCTTCGAGGACTGCTCACCGAGCATGATCCGCAGCTGCTCCATGCCGCCGACGGCGTTCTTGGCCTTTGCCGGCACGACGAACGGCTCGCCGCCGGAGGCCCACAGCGTGCCGAAGGGCAGCTTGTCGCCGCTGTCCAGACCGGAGGGGGCGGCGACCCGCATCTCGAAGTCCTTCGGGGTGGTCTTCTTCGCCTCGTTCTCCACCCAGGAGCCGTTCGGGATGAACAGCGCCTTGCCCTCGTTCCAGGCGGTCTGCGACTCGATGTGGTCCAGACCCGGAGTGCCGTCGAGAATGTAGCCCTTCTTGTACAGCTCGTAGTACGCCTCGAGGGCTGCCTTGACCGCCGGCTGCTTCCAGGCGTCCGGCTCCAGGTTGTCGATGGACTCCAGCACCTTCGGGCCGCCGATCTTGGCCATGAAGGGGTAGAGGCTGAACGGCAGGTAGTACGGGTGCTTGCCTGCGTACGTCCAGCCCGCCATGCCCTTCTTCTTGGCCTTGGCGCAGACCGCGAGCATGTCGTCCCAGGTCTCCGGGTACTCCGCGTCGAGGCCGTCGAGCGCCTTCTGGGAGTACCAGACGCCGTACACGGTGTAGGCGTAGTACATGATCCACACCGGGTCGCCGTCGAACTGGCCCATCTCCACGACGCCGGGACGCAGGGTGTCTCGTACCTTCTTGGCGGGGTCGTCGATGGAGGGCGCGTTCAGCAGGTCCGTGAGGTCGGTGAGCTGCTTCTTGCCCACCAGGACGCCCATGTCCATCTGTTCGGCGCCCGAGTTGTCGATCAGGTCCGGCGGGGTGCCGCCGTTGAAACGGGGCTGCAGTACGGACTGGATCTTCTGGGTCGACTTCAGCTTGGTCTTGGCCTTGGGGAAGTTCTTCTCGTAGACGGCCTGGGCGTCCTTGGCGTACTTGGTGCCGAAGCCGCCGTCGAAGATGTAGACCTCCAGCGGGGCGGTCTTGTTCACGCCGAGCGGGTTGTCCTTGGTCTTCTTGCCCTTCGCGGCCTTCTCCTCGTCGCCGCTTCCGCTGGCGCAGGAGGTGAGTGCCCCGACGGCGGGGACGGCTATCAGGCCGGCTGCGGCTGCCTGCTTGATCACATTACGACGGTTGACGTGGTTGGGTCCCATGCTCAAGTCCTCGCCTTCTCCAGGACTCAGGCGGTGTTCCGGTCTCCCGACGACTCGCCCACCGGCGAAGGGCCCGACACCGCGGGTCAGTTGAAGCTGAGTGGTGCTTTTCTCGCTACCGCCAGAGCGCCGCGCGCACGGGGCCCTCGTGAGGTGCCGACAGGTATAGTCCACTTGACGTCAACAGGGCAAGATCAAAGCAACCCGAATGGTGAGTCTTTCCCGAGTTGAGACCTCGCGGATGTGCTGCGGGCATACGGGCGGCGGCGCGCCCTGCTGAAACGACGAAGGCGGGCGCCAGGTCTCGACCCGGCGCCCGCCTCCCGTCGTTCCCGCGGAGGCTGCTCGCGCGTTACTTGCGAAGCAGCGAGCGCAGTACGTACTGCATGATCCCGCCGTTGCGGTAGTAGTCGGCCTCACCAGGGGTGTCGATGCGGACGGCGGCGTCGAACTCCACGCCCGTCTCCGTGGTGACCTTGACCGTCGCGGGGATGCCGCCGTCGTTGAGGCCGGTGATCCCGGAGAAGCTGAAGGTCTCCTCGCCGCTCAGCCCCAGCGCCTCGGCGGTCTGCCCCTCGGGGAACTGCAGCGGCAGCACACCCATGCCGATGAGGTTCGAGCGGTGGATGCGCTCGTACGACTCGGCGATGACGGCCTTGACGCCCAGCAGCGCGGTGCCCTTGGCCGCCCAGTCGCGGGACGAGCCGGAGCCGTACTCCTTGCCCGCCAGGACGACCAGCGGGATGCCGCGGGCCTGGTAGTTCTCCGAGGCGTCGTAGATGAAGGAGACGGGGGCGTCCGGCTGCGTGAAGTCGCGCGTGTAGCCGCCTTCGGTGCCCGGGGCGATCTGGTTGCGCAGGCGGATGTTGGCGAAGGTGCCGCGGATCATCACCTCGTGGTTGCCGCGCCGTGAGCCGTAGCTGTTGAAGTCGCGGCGGCCGACGCCGTGCCCCGTGAGGTACTGGCCCGCGGGGGTGTCCGCCTTGATCGCGCCGGCGGGCGAGATGTGGTCGGTGGTCACCGAGTCACCCAGCTTGGCCAGCACACGCGCCCCGGAGATGTCCTCGACCGGGGAGGGCTCGGTGCCCATGCCGTCGAAGTACGGGGGCTTGCGGACGTACGTGGACTCCGGGTCCCACTCGAAGGTGTTGCCCGTCGGCACGGACAGCGCCTGCCACTGCTCGTCGCCGGCGAAGACGTCCGCGTAGTCCTTGGTGAACATCTCCTGGCCGATGCAGGACGCGACGACCTCTTCGACCTCCTGCTCGGAGGGCCACAGGTCGGCGAGGTACACCGCGTTGCCGTCCTGGTCGGTGCCGAGCTGCTCGGTGGTGATGTCCACCTTCATCGAGCCGGCGATGGCGTAGGCGACGACCAGCGGCGGGGACGCGAGGTAGTTCATCTTCACGTCGGGGTTGATCCGGCCCTCGAAGTTCCGGTTACCGGAGAGGACGGCCGCGACGGCGAGGTCGTTGTCGTTGACGGCCTGGGAGACCTCCTCCGGCAGCGGACCGGAGTTGCCGATGCAGGTCGTGCAGCCGTAGCCGACGAGGTTGAATCCGAGCTTGTCCAGGTACGGGGTGAGGCCGGCACGGTCGTAGTAGTCCATGACGACCTGCGAACCCGGCGCGAGGGTGGTCTTGACCCACGGCTTGCGCGTGAGGCCCTTCTCCACCGCCTTCTTGGCCACCAGAGCGGCACCGACCATGACGTACGGGTTCGAGGTGTTGGTGCAGGAGGTGATCGCGGCGACCGCGACGGCTCCGTGGTCGATCTCGTAGGTCTTGCCGTCGGGGCCGGTGACCTGGACGGGGTTGCTGGGACCGGCTGCGGCCGACGCGTCGATCGCGGCGTGGTGCGGCTGGCCGTCGCCGTTCTCCGCGTGCCCGTAGGCGGGGGCGTCGCTCGCCGGGAAGGACTCCGAGCTCGCCTCGTCGACCGGGGAGGACGCGGTCTGCTGCGCGGCGGCCGCGTTGCCGCCGTCCGAGACGTAGTCGGGCAGGTCGGCGAAGAACTGCTGCTTGGCCTTCGACAGCGCGATGCGGTCCTGCGGGCGCTTCGGCCCGGCGATGGACGGAACGACCGTGGAGAGGTCCAGCTCCAGGTACTCGCTGTACTCCGGCTCCTGGGCGCTGTCGTGCCAGAGGCCCTGCGCCTTGGCGTACGCCTCGACCAGCTGCAGCTGGCTCTCCGAACGGCCGGTCAGCTTCAGGTACTTGATGGTCTCGTCGTCGATCGGGAAGATCGCGGCGGTGGAGCCGAACTCCGGCGACATGTTGCCGATGGTGGCGCGGTTCGCAAGCGGCACGGCGCCGACGCCCTCACCGTAGAACTCCACGAACTTGCCCACCACGCCGTGGTTCCGCAGCATCTCGGTGATCGTGAGGACCAGGTCGGTGGCGGTGGTGCCCGTCGGCAGCGAGCCGGTCAGCTTGAAGCCGACCACGCGCGGAATCAGCATCGAGACGGGCTGGCCGAGCATGGCTGCCTCCGCCTCGATCCCGCCGACGCCCCAGCCGAGCACGCCCAGACCGTTGACCATGGTGGTGTGCGAGTCCGTGCCGACGAGGGTGTCGGGGTAGGCCTGGCCGCCGCGCACCATGACCGTACGGGCGAGGTGCTCGATGTTGACCTGGTGGACGATGCCGGTGCCGGGCGGTACGACCTTGAACTCGTCGAAGGCGGTCTGTCCCCAGCGCAGGAACTGGTAGCGCTCACGGTTGCGCCCGTACTCCAACTCGACGTTCTGGGCGAAGGCGTTGGCCGTACCGAACTTGTCCGCGATGACCGAGTGGTCGATGACCAGCTCGGCGGGGGCGAGCGGGTTGATGCGGTCCGCGTCGCCGCCGAGCTCCTTGACGGCCTCCCGCATGGTCGCCAGGTCCACCACGCACGGCACACCCGTGAAGTCCTGCATGATCACGCGGGCGGGGGTGAACTGGATCTCCTGGCTGGGCTGGGCCTTCGGGTCCCAACTGCCCACCGCGCG
>DATMEI010000577.1:0-6010 GCA_035556995.1 Streptomyces sp. | reverse complement strand
AGGAGCAGCACCAGCGTGTTCGAGCCGACGGGCACGTTGGTGTAGGCGACGACGCAGACCGCTGAAAGCACCGCGAACAGCGCGACGTTGCGCTTCCGGCCGAGCTTGTCGGTGAGGTAGCCGCCCGTGAGGTAGCCGATGAAGGCGCCGGAGATCAGGAACGTGAGGAATCCGCCGGTGCCGACGACGGTCAGGCCGCGGTCCGTCTTCAGATAGCTGGGCACCCATGTGGCGAGCGTGTAGTAGCCGCCCTGGACGCCGGTGGACAGCAGGACGCCGAAGAGTGTGGTGCGCCGCAGGTCCGGCGTGAAGATCGCACGGAACGAACCGCGGTCGCGGTTGTTCTTGCGCTGCTCGGCCGCCTGCGGCGCGTCGGTGACGTTCCGCCGTACGTAGAGGATGAGCAGCGCGGGCAGGGCACCGGTCCAGAACAGCACGCGCCAGGCGATCGCTTCGTCCAGGAACTCGAAGACCAGCGTGTAGACCACGACAGCCAGCGCCCAGCCGACAGCCCAGGAACTCTGGATGACTCCGAGGGTGCGCCCGCGGTTCTTCGCGGTGGCGTACTCGGCGACGAGGATCGCGCCCACCGCCCACTCGCCGCCGAAGCCCAGGCCCTGGAGGGCGCGGAAGACCAGCAGCGTCTCGTAGTTGGGGGCGAAGCCGCACAGCAGGGTGAACGTCGCGTAGGTGATCACCGTGGCGATCAGTGTCTTCGTACGTCCGATGCGGTCGGCGAGTATCCCGGCGAGCGCGCCGCCGAGCGCGGAGAGGACCAGCGTGACGGTGGTGAGCAGGCCGGTCTGGCCGGTGTCGAGGCTGAAGTACGCGCCGATGGCGACCATGCCGAGGGGCAGCGTGAAGAAGTCGTAGGAGTCCAGGGCGTAACCGCCGAACGCGCCGGCGAAGGCACGGCGTCCGGAGGTGCCCAGCTCGCGGAACCAGGTGAACCAGCCTGTGCCGTCGGCGACTTGGGGCCCGCCGTCACCGGGCCCGGGACTGTGCTCGGTGCCGGTGCCGGTGCCGGTGCCGGTGCCGGAGCCCGAGTCGGGGTCGGTGCCGTCCTGGGGGGCGCGGGATGTCGGGTTGCTGTCCATATGTGTGCACCTCGCAGAGGGGAGAGGGTGCCGCCGAGGGGTGGTGCCGGCCGGTGCGGGCGCCGATGCGTGGCTAACGTAGAGGATCGTTGAACGATCCTTCAAGGGGTTCGTTGCAACATCTGCGAGGAGCGCTCGGCTCAAGCCGCCGGCGCCCAGGAGTCGCCCGAGGTGGCCGGAAGGGCCGTACGGGGGCCGGGCTGGCCGAACTGGCAGGGGAGCGCGTGCTGTTGAGCCGAGCCGACGCGCCGCCGAGTGCGGCGCGGACGTACCGCACGAGAAGACTCATCGAGTGCGGCGTGGAGGTGCGAGGCCTGCGAGGCCTGCGGGGGGCAGCCTGGGTCGAAACGTCATCGGCGCCCGGTCTGGGCGCAATTGCCCCTGACGGCCGATGCCTGCTGGGTATCTGCCCTCAGGGACAGACCGCGGCCCCGTATGCGCGGCGCATCTTCACCGGCTACAGGGGCCGCGTCCCCGCCGGCCGACGCCGGCGGGGATACCGCCCGGCGCGGGACAGGGCGGGACAGGGCTGGACAGGGCTGGGTTGGGTTGGGTTGGGCCGGCCTTGCTCAGCCGATGGGTGCCGGCATGAGCACGACGTCGTAGCTGAGAGAGATCTCGTTCCCCGTGAGCGGGTCGGCGAGCTGTACGCGCCACCGCCCGGCGAACTGGTTCACGCCGTGCCTCATCGGGATGGTGCCGGAGATCAGTACCGTGCCGGGCTCCAACTCGCCGCGCTCCCGCAGCACTTCGGCCCAGTGGTGCGGAGTGAGCAGTTCGGCGGCGGTGCCGTCCTGGATCAGCTCTTCGGTGCCGTCCTCACCGGTCACCCAGGCGCGGAGGGTCAGGCTGTCCAGGCGGTCGGCGACGTCGGCCAGCCGCCACGCGTCCACGGCGAGAACATCGGGGCCGGCGTTCTTGCTCCAGGCCACGCCGTACGTCTCCAGCTCCCGGTCGGTGTGGTCGCAGGCAGCGGTCAGCAGCAGGTCCCCGGTGTCGTCGACGACGAGCGCCCATTCGGCCTCGCCGGAGGTCTTTCCGTGCTGCGCGGGGACGGTGCCGACCTGCTGCGCGAGGTAGGGGGCGACGGGGTAGAGGGCCGGGGTCGTGGAGGGGGCGGGCACGCCCAGCTCGGCCAGTTCCGCCACGTGGGCGGCCACGTCCTCCTGGCTGCGGCCCGCATACCCGGCGTTGAGCAGACGCGTCACGGTCGCAGTGCGCCGGGTGCTGTCGGGCAGCGTGAAGGAGAGGCTGGGCATGGGGGATTCCTCCAGGTCTGACTTGATTTCACGGGGGTAAATTCCACCCCCGAGGGTTGCGCATACGAGCTGTATACAGCAAGTATGCTCCCGTACCAAAAAGGTCCCCCACCGTGAGGAAGCCCCGTGGACCACAACTCGTCGCAGCAGGCGGCAGCGGAGGAGCCGGGCCCGCACCACGGCCCGGGAGAGCCCGAGCGCCGCAGCCCCCAGGACCGCAGAACACTGGTGAAGACATACGTCGCCAGCCTCACCGGCACATCGCTGGAGTGGTACGACTTCGCCGTCTACTCGGCGGCGTCCGCCCTGGTGTTCGGCAAGCTGTTCTTCCCCTCCGAGGACCCGCTCACCGGCACCCTTCTCGCCTTCTCCACCTACGCGGTGGGATACGTCGCACGTCCAGTGGGCGGCTTCGTCTTCGGACGCCTCGGTGACGTCATCGGACGTAAGCGCGTCCTTGTCGCCACCCTCGTGCTGGTCGGTGTGGCCACCTTCCTCATCGGCCTCCTGCCCACCCACTCCGTCGCCGGCCCCGTGGCACCCGCCCTGCTGGTCCTGCTGCGCTTCGCGCAGGGCGTCGGCGTAGGCGGCGAGTGGGGCGGCGCCGTGCTGCTGACCAGCGAGTTCGGCGATTCCAAGCAACGCGGCTTCTGGGCCTCGGCGGCCCAGGTCGGACCGCCGGTCGGCAACCTCATGGCCAACGGAGCCCTCGCCGCGCTGGCCGCGATGCTGACCCAGGAGCAGTTCCTCTCCTTCGGGTGGCGCATCGCGTTCCTGCTCTCCGGCGTCCTGGTCGCCTTCGGCCTGTGGATCCGCACCCACCTGGAGGAGACGCCGGTCTTCAAGGCGATGGAGGAGACAGGGGAGCGCCCCGAAGCGCCGATCCGCGAGGTCTTCACCACGCAGCGCCGGCCGCTGATCGCCGCGATCCTCTGCCGCGTCGCACCGGACGTCCTCTACGCGATGTTCACCGTCTTCGTCCTGACGTACGTGACCGAGGAACTCGGCATGCCGCAGGGCCAGGCACTCACCGCGGTGCTCGTGGGCTCCGGACTGCAGATCTTCCTGATTCCGCTCGCCGGGTACCTCTCCGACCGCTGGAACCGCAGGCGGCTGTACATGACGGCTGCCGTCGCCGCCGGCGTGTGGCCGTTCATCTTCTTCCCGCTCGTCAGCACGCGTTCCTGGGCGATGCTCGTACTGGGCGTCATCGGGGCCCTCGTCATCCACTCGATGCTGTACGGACCCCAGGCGGCCTTCGTGGCCGAGCAGTTCAGCCCGCGGCTGCGCTACACCGGCGCCTCACTCGCCTACACCCTGGCCGGGGTCATCGGCGGCGCCGTGGCTCCGCTGGTCTTCACGGCGCTGCTCGGGAAGTTCGGCACCTGGCTGCCGCTCGCGGGTTACATCGTCATCACCGCGGTCCTTACGGTGGGCGGTGTGCTGCTCGGACGGGACGCGGACCACGCGGAGGACGAGGAGTACACCAAGCTGGTCGGCGACAGCGCCGCGGCGGCGCGGGACGCGGAACAGCACGCCGTGAAAACGCAGTAGCGCACGGCCCGTTCGACCGCGCCCTTCCGTTCCGTATCGCCTTGTAGCGCCCGTACAGCCCGTGAGGGTTCGTACGGGCGGAAAGGAGACGCAGTGACGACGCTGCGCACGGCTCTGTGCCAGTTCACCGCGGGCACCGATCCCGAGGACAACCTCCGCACCATGGACACCCTGGCGGAGCGGGCAGCCCGGCAGGGCGCGCAACTGGCGGTCTTCCCCGAGGCGGCCATGGCGCGCTTCGGGATCCCGCTCGCACCTGTGGCGCAGCCGCTGGACGGTCCGTGGGCGGAGGGTGTGCGGGAGCTGGCGCGGCGGCACGAACTGACGGTGGTGGCAGGGATGTTCACCCCGTCCCCCGACGGACGGGTCACCAACACCCTGCTGGCCACGGGCCCGGACGTGGACACCTCCTACGACAAGATCCATCTGTACGACGCCTTCGGCTTCTCCGAGTCCGACACGGTCGTGCCCGGCGCGAAGGTGGTCACGATCGACGTCGCGGGAGTCCGGGTCGGCCTGGCGACCTGCTACGACGTGCGCTTCCCCGAACTCTTCCGCGCGCACGCCGACGAGGGCGCCGTGCTGTCCGTACTGCCCGCGTCCTGGGGCGCCGGGCCGGGCAAGCTGGACCACTGGCAACTGCTGGTGAGGGCACGCGCCTTGGACGCCACCGTGTGGGTGGCGGCGGTCGGGCAGGCGCCGCCCGGACCGGATCCCGACATCACCGAGCCCACCAAGGCCCCTCGGGGGATCGGCCACAGTCTGCTCGTCGGGCCTGACGGCCGGGTGCGGGAAGAGGCCGGTGTGGAGCCGGAGCTGATCGTCACGGACGTCGATGTGGACGAGGTCGAGCGCGTCCGGCGTGCGGTGGCGGTCCTGGACAACCGCCGGCTGTGACGCCCGCACGGGCAGCGGAACTCACGCCCGGCGCGGGCAGGGACGCGGACGGAGACGCGGACGGAGACGCGGACAGGGGAGGGGACGAGGACGTCGTGGCCGCTACGGGCCGTGGCCGGTTCGCCCGCCCCCGGGCGCCGTCAGCCTTCGGCCAGGATGCGCCGCGTGGCCGCGATGTGCTCGTCGATCGCGGCGCAGGCGAGATCCGCGCGCTCCGCAGCCAGCATCTCGAGAATGCGCCGGTGTTCGACGCAGACCTCCTCCTGACGGCCGACGGCACGGTAGAGCGCGGTCACGCCGGCCCTGACCTGGCGGCTGCGCAGGGCGTCGTACTGCTTCGTCATGAGGCTGTTGCCGGCAGACGCGATGAGCGTGGCGTGGAAGCGGTGGTCCGCTTCGATGAACTCCTTGGCCTTCTCGTTTCCGCGCAACTTGGTCTGCTCGTCGAGGATCCGGTCCATCTCGGCGACGGGAGCGGTGCCCAGGACGATCGAACGCTCGGCCGCGTAACGCTCCAACAAAGCGCGCATCTCCATCAGTTCGCCGATCTCACGGCCGGAGAGGGGCGCGATGTAGGCGCCGCGCTTGGGCACGAGGCTGACGAGGTCCTCGGCGGCGAGCAGCAGCAGTGCCTCGCGGATGGGCGTACGGGAGATGCCGACGCGGTCGGCGATCATCTGCTCGGAGAGGAACTCGCCCTGCATGGCAGGGTCGGTGAGGACGGTGTCCTTGAGATAGGTGTACGCCTTCTGACGTCCCGAGATCACTGCCAGCTCTCCCCACCGACGTCATCCACGTCAAGGCGTTCTTGCATACAGGCTGTATACACATTACACGCCATCACCACGTCCGTGTCCACCTCTGCTCCCTCCCCCACAGCCCCTGAACGCACTTCCCGGATACACCCGACGAGGAGGTCCCTCAGTGCTGACCCCGTACCCCGCCGCCGCCTTTCCCGAGCAGGCCACCGCGATCGTCACCGGCGCCGCATCCGAGCGCGGAATCGGCCGGGCGACCGCACACCGTCTCGCCCGCCAGGGCTGGGCCGTGGCCGTCATCGACCTCAGCCAGGACGCGTGCGACCAGGTGGCCGCAGAAGTCGCCGGGCAGCACGGGGTGCCGACGCTCGGCCTGGGACTCGACGTACGTGACCAGGACCGGGTGCAGGCCGCGGTCGGCCGTGTCGTGGCCGAGCTGCCGCAG
>DATMEI010000576.1:0-4072 GCA_035556995.1 Streptomyces sp. | reverse complement strand
CGAGAACCGTCCCACGGTCTTCTTCACCTCCGGTTACGGGCTGAACGAGGAGCCCAAGCGCAGTGAGCCGACACAGATGGTGGACGGCAACCAGGTGTCGATGGAGTACCGCTTCTTCACCCCGTCACGGCCCGAGCCGGCCGACTGGTCGAAGCTCGACATCCGGCAGGCCGCCGACGACCAGCACCGTGTCTTCACGGCGCTGAACGACATCTACGGCAAGCGCTGGATCTCCACCGGCGGCAGCAAGGGCGGCATGACGGCGACGTACTACCGCCGCTTCCACCCCGAGGACATGGACGGCACCGTCGCCTACGTCGCGCCCAACGACGTGCGGAACGAGGAGGATTCGGCCTACTACGACTTCTTCGAGAACATCGGTTCCAAGAAGTGCCGTGACCGTCTGAACTCCACGCAGCACGAGATCTTCGAGCGGCGCAAGGAGATGGTCGAGCGTCTGAAGAAGTGGGCCAAGGAAGGCGGCTACACCTTCAAGCTGGCGGGGAGCGCGGACAAGGCGTTCGAGCTCGTCGCGCAGGACCTGGTGTGGGGCTTCTGGCAGTACCACCTGGAAGAGGAGGAGTGCGGCGACGTGCCCTCCAAGGACGCCAAGACCAGCGAACTGTGGGCCTGGGCCGACGAGATCGGCGGCTGGGAAGCCGGCGCCGACCAGGGCATGGAGTACTACGCCCCGTACTACTACCAGGCGGGCACCCAGATGGGTTCGCCCGACTTCGAGTCGCCCCTCCTGGACGACGTCCGCAAGTACCCGGGTCTCAACACGCCCCGTACGTACGTGCCCCGGGACATCCCGATGAAGTTCGACCGCAAGGCGATGAAGGACGTCGACCGCTGGGTACGCGCCCACGCCTCGCAGATGCTCTTCGTCAACGGAGAGAAGGACCCCTGGAGCGCTGAGCCGTTCAGCGTCGGCAAGGGCACCGAGGACGCACACGTCTTCGAGGCGCCCGGGGCCAACCACGGTGCGAACATCGCCGGGTTGGGCAAGAGCGACAAGGCGGCTGCGACGAGTGCGCTGCTGAAGTGGGCCGACGTCGAGCCCGCTGACGAAGCGAAGCCGAAGCGGATGACGAAGTACGACGCGGAGCTGGACCGGCCCGGCAAGCAGGAGCGGATGCTCCTGCCGTAAGGCGGTAACGAGTGGCTCGTACACGCTGCCGAGAACAGGCCACTGCGAACAGGCCGCTGTGTACGAGCAGTTCGCGTGACAGGTGCCCGGCCCGGGCGAGTTCAGCCCGGGCCGGGCACCTGTGCGTGTCCGCACGCGGTGCGCGCCGGATGGGCGCCGCCGGCGGGCGCCGGTCACGCCTCCGAGAGCAGGCTCTGCAAGTGGTCGCGTACGCCCGGGAGCAGCCCCGGCAGTTCCGGCACCTCCGGGTACCAGCGCTTCTCGTACTCCCAGCACAGCCAACCGCGGGTGGTGTCCGCACGGGCGCCCGCGGCCGGGGTCGCTGTCCCGACAGCTCCGATCGGGTCGTTCGCCTCGCCGGCGTGAGTCAGCAGACCGACGATGCGGCGCAGCGGCAGGACGCCCTGGCCCGGAGGCAGCGGTGTGGTGTCCTCCGCCGAGGCGATGTCCTTGACCTGCACGTAGCCGAGGAAGGGCGCGAGGAGGCGGTGGCTGGCACCCGGGTCCTCACCGCCACGCCAGGTGTGCATCACGTCCCACAGTGCGCCGGCCGAGGCGTGACCGACGGCGGCGAGGACGCGGGCGGCGTCCTCGCCGGTGCTGTGCGAGTCGTGTGTCTCCAGCAGGAGACGCACCCCCAGGTCCGCGGCGAAGGGCGCCAGTGCCGCGAGCCGGCGTGCCGCCGTCGCGTCGCTCTCCTCGGGGCTGCTCTCGCCGCCGCCCGGGAAGACGCGTACGTAGGACGCACCCAGGTCCCGCGCCAGTTCGAGCAGCGCACGCACCTCCGCGAGCACCGCCTCGTCGTCGCCGGGAGCGGCGACCTTCGCGTAACCGGCGACGGTCAGGATCTCCACTCCCGCCTCCTTGAACTCCTCGACCACGTCGACCCGCTCGGCAAGGGTCAGGCCGGGGTGCACGGGCTCCTCGGGATGCGCGCGCAGCTCCAGGCCCTCGAAGCCGTTGTCGGCGGCGAGCCGGACGGCGTCGGAGATGGGGAGACCTGGGATGCCAAGGGTGGAGAAAGCGAGTCGCATGAGCACAGCGGACCAGATGTCGGTGCTGTCGGACAAGCTCCGAGCGCCGACTGCTCGTTCGCGCCCCCGCAGCGGGGTGCTGTGTCCGCGTGCTCGGGAGGCTGTGGGGCCCTGGAGCTGCGGGGCTGTTGGGCTGTGGGCTCGGTGGCTCGGCCATACCGGTGGCCGGGTGGCCGGGTGGCCGGGTGGGCAGGTGGCTCAGCCACGCCGGTCGGCGGGTGGTGCTGTCGAGGCACGGACCATCAGTTCGACGCGTACGTTCGCGACTCCGCCGGGAGGCGGCGTCTCCCGGCCGAGGGCGAACCGGCCGGCCCGTGCGCCCGCGTCGTGCAGCGGGATGCGGACGGTGGTGAGAGCGGGGGAGGCGTCGGCGCTGAACGGCAGGTCGTCGAAGCCCGCGACGGAGATGTCCTCGGGGATGCTCAGCCCTTGGTCGCGCAGTGCGGCACAGATGCCGAGCGCCACGGTGTCGTTGGCGGCGACGACGGCGGTCAGGCCGGGGACGCGGCGCAGCAGTTCGAGGGCGCCGTCGTAGCCGGAGGAGCGGTCGTAGTCGCCGCCGTGCACGGTGAACTGTTCGGCCTCCGCGAGGAGTTCGGGCGCCCGCTCGCCCAGGGCGATGCGGTGGCCCTCCAGACGGTCGCGGGTGGTGGTGCGTTCGGCCGGTCCCGCGACGTAGCCGATGCGGCGGTGGCCCAGGGCCAGCAGGTGTTCGGTGAGACGACGGCTGCCGCCGCGGTTGTCGAAGGCGACGGTGACGATGCCCGTTCCCCCGGGCTCGTCCTGCGGTGACTCCTGCGGGTCCCCTTCCTGCGCGGGCGCGAGCTGCGGACGTCCGCACAGCACGATGCGGGTGCCTCCGGCAGCGAGACGGCGCAGCCGCGTCGCGAGGGCGGCTCCGTGCTCCTCGTCCTCGACGGCGCCGCCTGTGAGGACGACGGCGGCGGCGCGCTGTCGTTGCAGGTGCGTGAGGTAGGTCAGTTCACTTTCCGGGGAGCCGCCGGTGTTGCAGACCACGGCGAGTTTCTGGCCGCCCGTGCCTCCTGTGCCGATGTCGCCCATCTCGCTCTGTACGGCGCCGGCGATGATGCCGAAGAAGGGGTCGGCGATGTCGTTGACGAGGATGCCGACGAGGTCCGAGGTGGCCGCGGCGAGTGCACTGGCCGGACCGTTGACGACGTACTGCAACTCCTCGACCGCGCGCAGCACCCTGGTGCGGGTGGCGCCTGCGACCGGGTAGTTGCCGCTCAGCACACGCGAGACGGTTGCTGCTGAGACCCCTGCTCGCGTCGCCACATCGGCCAGGGTCACTGCCATTCAGTCCTCCGTTTGTCCACTGTCCAATGTCCACGTCATGCCGCCGGCGGCACCGCTGTCACCGCGCACCGGTCGCTGCGCAGCCGTCGCCGGACTGGCCCGTCCGCGTGGTCGTCACCGCAGTCGTTCACCGCGGTGTCGTGCAGGAGTGCACCGCACGGCCGCGGCCGTACAGCTGTGCGTGCGGGCGTCGGGCGCGCCCATGTTCTCACCCCGCTTGCGCTGCTGTGACCGCAACTGATTGCGGGGTCCGGCCGGAACGAGATATTCCAGCCGGGTCGTGCGCGGGTCTTGTCCTGTCATATCAAGCTGGCTTACCGTCCTCGGACGGCAAGCGCTTTCTATCGGCGAGGAGCCACCTGCTGTATGCCTGTTGAGAAGAGTCCCGTACGTGTAGCCGTCGTCGGCACCGGCGGCATCGTCACCGGCAGTCATCTGTCCGCACTGAAAGCCCTGAACGGGCGCGTACGTCTCGTTGGCGCGGTCGAAGTGGACGAGCGCCGCCTGGCCGCCTTCCTGGACCGGGCAGGGGACGGCGTGAGCGGATACCCCGGCATGACGGAGATGCTCG
>DATMEI010000575.1:0-2494 GCA_035556995.1 Streptomyces sp. | reverse complement strand
CACACATTGTGTCCGTTGTGTTGATGTTCGGCTTTCCGGGTCGGCTACGGTGCGAAGGGCGGGGCGACTTCAACACAAGTGGGGGCTGTCATGGCGCTGTTCGGAAACGCGCACACCATCGATCCGGCTACGGCAGAGCGGGACTACGCGCGGCTGATGGGACAGGGCGAGCGGGTGCACGCCGCTTACCTGCTGGTCCGGGACACCATTCTCTTCACCGACCGGCGGCTGATCCTCGTCGACAAGCAGGGCGTGACCGGCAAGAAGGTCGAGTACCACTCCGTTCCGTACAGGAGCATCACGCACTTCGCCGTGGAGACAGCCGGCACCTTCGACCTGGACGCGGAGCTGAAGATCTGGATCACCGGCACGCCGGCGCCGCTCCAGAAGACCTTCACCAAGGGCGTCGACATCTACGAGGTGCAGGCGATTCTGACGGCGTTCGTGGCGAGGTAGTTCCGGCCATCGGCCTGAGCAGCGAATTGAACGGGCCCGGTGACGAGTTCACGTCTGCGCGAGGGCCGCGCCGGCCGAACTGCGGTGCCGGGCCCGTGTCTTGCCGTCGCCCCGTGCCATGCGGTTCCTGCCACCGTGCTACGTCCTGCGCGAACCGGCGCGCCCCCATATGCACCGACGACCGGCGAAGTCCTCCTGGACCGGGCGCAATCGGGCCCATACCTTGGATCATGATCAACTACTGATGTGCTGCCGAGGGAACCGAGGAATCGCCTTGTCAACGGTCCACGAAGCACCCGACATCCTCTCTCCGCAGTTCGCTGCGGACCCCTACCCCGCGTACCGCGTCCTGCGGGAGGACTTCCCGCTGCTCTGGCACGAGGCCACCGACAGCTACCTCATCTCGCGGTACGAGGACGTGGAACGCGCCTTCCGCGACGAGGTCTTCACGACCCGCAACTACGACTGGCAGCTCGAACCGGTGCACGGACGCACCCTGGTGCAGATGAGCGGCAGGGAACACGCCGTGCGCCGGGCCCTCGTCGCGCCCGCGTTCCGGGGGAGGATGCTGGAGGAGAAGTTCCTGCCGGTCATCGAGGAGAACGCGCGCGAGCTCATCGACCCGATACGCAAGGCCGGTACGGCCGACCTGGTCAGCGACTTCGCCACGCACTTCCCCATCAACGTGATCGTGGACATGCTGGGCCTTGACAAGGCCGAACACCCCAGGTTCCACGGCTGGTACACGTCGATCGTCGCGTACTTCAGCAACCTCGCCCAGGACCCGGAGATCACGGCGGCCGGTCACCGTACGCGCGACGAACTCGCCGCATACATGATCCCGGTCATCCAGGAACGCCGCGAGAACCTCGGCGACGATCTGCTCTCCACGCTCTGCGCGGCGGAGATCGACGGGACGCAGATGAGCGACGAGGACATCAAAGCGTTCATCAGCATCCTCTTCGCGGCCGGCGGGGAGACCACCGACAAGGCCGTCTCCGGCCTCTTCGGGAATCTGCTGCAGCACCCCGAGCAGCTGGCCGCCGTGCGGGAGGATCGCGACCTCATCGCGCAGGCCCTCGCGGAGACGCTGCGTTACACGCCGCCGGTCCACATGATCATCCGTGAGACGTCCGAGGACGTGGAACTCTCCGGAGGCGTGATCCCGGCGGCCTCAACGGTCAACTGCCTCATCGGAGCGGCCAATCGGGACAGCGGACGCTTCGCCGAACCGGACTCCTTCGACATCTTCCGCACCGACCTTCCCACCAAGTCGGCCTTCTCCGCCGCCGCCGACCACCTGGCCTTCGCACTGGGCAGGCACTTCTGCGTCGGTGCTCTGCTGGCCAAGGCGGAGGTCGAGATCGGCGTCAATCAACTGCTGGACGCCATGCCGGAGTTGAGCTTGCAGGAGGGCTGCACACCGGTGGAGCAGGGCGTGTTCACGCGCGGTCTGCAGTCCCTGCCGGTGCGGTTCACGCCCGTCGGCTGAAGACCTCGGGGGTGAGGGCTGCCGTCCGTACGAGCCGGGCCTCACGCGAACGGCAGTCACCCGGCCGAATCCCGGTTGCCCGGGGTGGAGCGCGCTGGGCAGACTGCGGCAACCCCGGGTGCGGACCCCGGAGAGCGCCGATGCCTGGAGACGACGTGAGCCACAGCAGCAGCGCCGACGGCGTCAGCGGCGCACTCCACCCGGTCCCGGCCCGCTTGCGCGACCTGGCAGCAGGCGTGATCGCCACAGCGGAAGGCGACCCGCGTGTCCTTGCGGTCATCGCAGCAGGCTCGGTCGCCGACGGCACCGCCGATGAGTACTCCGACCTCGACCTGGTGCTGGTCTGCACCGACGAGGGACGGCACGGCGTGCTCGCCGACGCCCAGGACTTCGCCCGAAGGTCCGGACCGCTCCTGGTCGCCTTCACCGGAGAGCACGTCGGCGAGCCGAGACTCCTCATCGCGCTGTACGGCCCGGAACCACGGCACGTCGATCTGAAGTTCATCGGCATCGGCGACCTGGATACCCGCGTGGAGGACGGGATCG
>DATMEI010000574.1:0-5077 GCA_035556995.1 Streptomyces sp. | reverse complement strand
CGATCCTCATGGAACCCTCCGACGCGGGTGTCGAGGCGGGCTGCCAGGGCATCCTGACGGCAGACATCACCGTGCGCGGCGAACGCGCGCACACCGCACGCTCCTGGCGGGGCGTCAACGCCGCCCACCGCGCCGCCGCAGTCCTCCAGCGCCTCGACGACCACACCCCCGAGCGGGTCCTCATCGAGGGCCTGGAGTACCGCGAAGGGCTCAACGCCGTCGCCGTACGCTCGGGAGTGGCCGGCAACGTCGTCCCCGACACGTGCGTGATCACGGTCAACTCCCGGTTCGCGCCCAGCCGTTCGCCCGAGCAGGCCGAGGCGTACGTACGCGATCTGTTCCCGGAGTACGAGGTCGAGGTCACCGAGAACACGCCGGGCGCCCTCCCGGGCACCGGCCAGGACGCGGTCGCCTCGCTCGTCGCGGTCCTGGGAGTGCGGCCCCGCCCGAAGCTGGGCTGGACCGACGTCGCCCGCTTCGCCCCGCTCGGCACGCCGGCGCTCAACTACGGTCCGGGCGACCCGAGTCTGGCGCACACCGCAGGGGAGTACGTGCCCGTCGCACAACTGCGGGAGTGCGAGACGCGGCTCGCGGACTGGCTCGGGGGCTGACCGGTACTGCCGCCGGCTCAGCCCGTGCCGTCCCCGCGCAGCCCCGCGAGCGTCCTCAACTGCAGCCACAGCACCAGGCGTTCGTCGGGGTCGTCCACGTCGAGGCCGAGGTGCTGCTGGGCCTGCCTGAGGCGGTAGCGGCAGGTGTTGGGGTGTACGGCGAGCAGCTTCGCCGCCCGCGCCATGTCGCAGCCGGCGTCGAGCCAGCACACCAGGGTCCTTGCGTACTCGGTGCCGTGTGCGGCGTCGTACTCCAGCACCCGCTGCCACGTTCCCGTCGTCAACTCCCGCTGATCACTGAGGACTTCGCCGAGCCGGAGCAGGGTGACGCGGGCGCGTACCGCGTCCACGGCCGCAACCGTCTCGTCGGGGCCGAGCACGCGCAGCACCAGGGCGGCGTCGTCCCGCGAGGCGCGCACGTGAGCCAAGTCGGGCACCACGTCGCCGAGTCCGGCGCGCACCGGCACCCGCAACGCCTGCCCCGCGCGCCGCACGATGTCCTCGGCAAGCTGCTGCTGCCGCTCCGCGCTCCGCTCGTCGGCCACGGGCAGCAGCGCGTGGACCACTCCGTCGACGAGGACGCACGCGTGCCGCCCGTACCGCGCCTCGCACTGCAGCCGTACGAGGTCCAGCAGCCGCAGCGCGGCCTGTTCGCCGTCCGGCGCGGAGACCGCCCCGTCCAGGGCGAAGGCGGCCACCCGCACCGGGGTGCCGGGGGTGAGGCCGAGGCGGTGGGCGGCGGTGGCGGGTTCGGCGGTGCCGTCAAGGAGGCGGCGCAGCAGGTCACTTGTCAGGTGCCGGGTCAGCTCCTCGGCCGCCCGCGCCCGCAGCAGGAGCAGCGCCGCCGTGGAGGCGCCCCGGGTGAGGGCTTCCTCGGCGCCGGCGGCGAGGGTCCCGTCGTCGACGGCCCACAGCGAGCCGAGCGTCTCGCCGCCCGCGCGGACGGTGACGGCGAGGCGTGGCAGCTCGCCGCTGCCGGAGGCGGCGGACGGACCGGAGGCGTCGAGGGCGGCGAGACGTACGGGGCCCTCGGAGGCGAACAGCACCCGGTACTGCTCGGTGTTCTCGGGGCTGCCCGGCACCTGGCGGCCGAGGATGCCCTGCCGCCGTGACTCGTCGACGGCCTGCCCGGGGACGGTGGAGTAGGCGAGGACGCGCTGGCGCGGGTCCTCGATGACGGTGGCCCCGCCGACGGCCGCCGCCACGGCGTTGACGAGCGAGAAGAGGTCGCCGAGCGCGGCCCCGCTGCCCGCGGGGGCGGCGGGCCGGGCCCCGATCGTGGAGGCGAGCAGCAGGTGTACGTGGTGCCAGGCGGCGTCCTCGTCGACGGCGAGCAGAGCCAGGCCGTGCGCCTCCGCCTCGCCCGTCGGGCCGTCCGGGCCGTCGACGCCGTCGATGCCGCGTACGACGAGACCGGCCATCCCGGCAGCCGCCGCCTCGCGCACCAGCGGCCCGGCCGCGTCCGCGTGCACGCCGACCGCCAGCAGCAGGGCGCCGGGCGCGCGGCGGGGAAACGGGGCGTGAGCGTCGTACAGCAGGACCTCGGCGACGGGCTCGGCACGGCCGCCCCTGCCGCCCGTGCCACCCGGGGCCGTGAGCAGCCGCAGCGTGGGCTCGCCCAGGGTGTCGAGGAGCTCTCCGAGGGTGCAGGTGTCCATGGGTGGTGCCGGGCTTTCCGTACGCGGGCCGCCGGTGGCGGTATTGGCCGATCGTCACACGACCCTACGGAGCTCTTGTTGCCATGGACAAGATGTGGGGGAGCGTGACCTTGGAGACTCGGGCACATGACACCTGCGACCTCCTCCGCCTCCGTACGCACCCCGGACGGGAGCCCGCCGCCCGATGGCGCCGCTGCCGGTGCCGTCGGTGATGCCGGTGCCTTCGCCGCTGCCGCGGCCCGTACCGCCGGGGTCTCGGTACGCGCCGTCGACGACGTCGCCGGTGTACGGGCCGTGGCCGCCTTCTTCGCCGACGTGTGGCAGCTGCCGCGCTCCAACCCCCCTTATCCGACTGAGGTGTTGCACAGCCTGATCCACGCGGGCGGCGCCGTGCACGCCGCGTACTTCGCCGGACAGGAGGCCGGGCAGGGAGCCGGGCAGGGCGACGAGCGGCTGGCCGGGGCGGCAGTCGCGGTCTTCGGGCCGCCCGCCGAACAGGACGTGTACTCCTTCGTGGCGGCGGCGACCGCCTCGGACCGCGGCGTCGGCTTCGCGGTCAAACAGGCCCAGCGGGCATGGGCGCTGGCGCGCGGCGCCCGCACCATGCGCTGGACCTTCGACCCCCTGGTCGGCCGTAACGCCCGCTTCAACCTGGTCAAGCTGGGCGCCGTCGGAGCGGAGTATCTGGTCGACCTCTACGGGCCGATGAACGACGGTGTGAACGACGGCGACGAGAGCGACCGGCTCACCGCCAGCTGGGACCTGGTCACGGGGACGACGCGCACGGCCGGCCCTGCTGACCCTGCCGGCCAGGCCGACTCCGAGGAGGGCCGTGCGGACGCCGCCGTCATCCGCCTGGCCCCGGACGGCGGTCCGCTGGCCGCACGCGCCGAGGGGCGTCTGTGGTGCCGGGTTCCCGCGGACATCGTGGCGATGCGCGCCAACGACCCGGCCCTGGCGCTGCGTTGGCGGCATGCCGTACGCGAGGTCTTCACCGAGGCGTACGCGGAGGGCTTCCGGGCGACCGCGATGTCCCGGGACGGCTGGTACCTGCTCACCCCGGGAACGGGCACCGGCTCCGGCACCGGCACCGGCACCGCGAACGCTTCGGAGGATCAGCGCCCATGAAGCTCGAACACGTCGAACTGCTCCACGTCGCCATCCCGCTCGTCACCCCCTTCCGCACCTCCTTCGGCACCATGACCAGCAAGGACACCTTCCTGCTGCGCGTCGTCACGGACGAGGCGGAGGGCTGGTCCGAATTCGCCGCCGACCCGGAACCGCTGTACTGCTCGGAGTTCGTCGCCGGTGCCGAGACCGTGATCCGCGACTTCCTGCTGCCGCGCGTCACCGCACTGCCCGAGCTGACAGCCGCGGCCCTCGCCCCGGCCATGGCCCCCGTCAAGGGACACGAACTCGCCAAGGCCACAGTGGAGACGGCTCTGCTGGACGCCGAACTGCGCGCCTACGGCATGCCGTTCGCGGCCTTCCTCGGCTCGGTGCACGACCGGGTGCCCGCCGGGGTCTCCGTCGGCATCAAGAACTCCGTCCCCGAACTCCTCGACGACGTCGGCAGATATCTGGCCGAGGGGTACGTCCGTATCAAGCTGAAGATCGAACCGGGCTGGGACGTGGAGCCGGTGCGAGCCGTTCGCGAACGCTTCGGCGATGCGCTTCCGCTCCAGGTCGACGCCAACACCGCCTACACCCTCGCCGACGCCCGACACCTGCGGAAGCTCGACGCCTTCGGCCTGCTGCTCATCGAGGAGCCGCTGGAGGAGGACAACCTCCGTGCCCACGCCCGCCTGCAGCACCAACTCACCACCCCCGTCTGCCTGGACGAGTCCATCCACTCCGCGCGCGACGCCGCGTCCGCGATCGCGATGGACGCCGCCCGGGTGATCAACATCAAGCCGGCCAGGGTCGGCGGCTACTTGGAGGCCCGCCGCATCCACGACCTCGCCAGTGCCCACGGTGTCCCCGTGTGGTGCGGCGGCATGCTGGAGACCGGCATCGGCCGCTCCCCCAACCTGGCGCTCGCCGCGCTGCCCGGCTTCACCCTCGTCGGCGACACCTCGGCCTCCAGCCGGTACTTCGCTGAGGACATCACCGAGCCGTTCGTCCTCCAGGACGGCCACCTGCCCGTGCCCGCCGCCCCCGGCATCGGCATCACCCCGCGCCCGGACGTACTCGCCCGCTTCACCACGTCGACCCGCCGGCTGTACGCGGCACCCGAGGTCACGCCCTGACCGCGCGCCGGCCCGGGGAGAGGAGCCTGCTGACCGCCGGGTCGGGCCGGTCCGTGACGAGGTCGGCGACCATGCGTCCGGTGGCCGGTCCGAGCATCAGGCCGAGCATGTTGTGCCCGGAGGCCAGATAGACGCGGGAGTGCCCTGGCACGAGGCCGATGGCGGGCAGGCCGTCGGGGGTCATGACTCGCGCGCCGACCCATTCGTCCTGACGGGCGGACCAGTCCGCCGACTTCAGATAGCCGCCGGCGGCAGCGATGATCGCCGAGACCCGGCGTGCGTGGAACGACTCGGCGTCGCTGTCGAACTCCATGGTTCCGGCGACGCGCAGCTGCTTGCCCATCGGCGTGAACACCACCCGTGCGTCGCCGAGATGGACCACCCGCTGCGGCATGGGGTCCGCGTCGACGGAGAAGCTGTACCCCTTGCCGGGGAACAGACCGATGTCCGCGCCCAGTCCCCGGCACAGTTCGCGGGACCAGACACCGGCCGCGATCACCGCTGTGTCGCTGGTGAAGTCGCCGGCCGAAGTACGTACGCGGGTACGGCCGTTCGCCTC
>DATMEI010000573.1:0-3094 GCA_035556995.1 Streptomyces sp. | reverse complement strand
TTCGACGCGGCGTTCAGCAGCGACTGACACCGGGCGCGGTGCCCAGGAGTGCCGGAACTCCGGGGCACCGCCTGCGCGTCGGGCTGCCTGCCCCTCGGCTCCCGACGGGCTGTCACCGACACGTCTTCCGCGGTTGGGCCTCGGTCGCACGGCGGCGGCTACGGGCAGCGCCGGAAGACCAGGACCGCGTTGTGCCCGCCGAATCCGAAGGCGTTGCTCACCGCGAGGTCGATCCGCTGCTTCCGGGCGGTCTTGGACAGGTTCAGCTCGATGGCCGGGGCGACGGTCTCCAGGTTGGCGGTGGGCGGGGCCAGTTGGTGCTGGAGGGTCAGAACGGTGAGTGCCGCCTCCACCGCCGCGCTGGCGCCGAAGGAGTGGCCGAGGGCTCCCTTGGCCGAGGTCACGCTGGGGGCGTGCGGGAAGACGCGGGCGACCATGGCCGCCTCGGTGACGTCGTTGAGGCGGGTCGAGGTCCCGTGGGCGTTGACGTGGTCCACCTCTCCGGGGGTGGCACCGGCTTCGGTGAGTGCGGCACGCAATGCGGCTTCCGCGACGAGGTGTTCGGGGTGCGGGGCGGTGGCGTGGAAGGCGTCGTTGGTGGAGCCGCAGCCCGCCAGGATCGCGCGGGGCCTCGCGTCACGCCGGAGGGCATCGGCCGTCCGTTCAAGGACCAGCACGGCGGCTCCCTCGCCGAGGACGAACCCGTCCCGGTCGGCGTCGAATGGACGTGAGGCCGCGGCCGGGTCGTCACGACGGCCGGAGAGGGCGCCCATCCGATGGAAGCCCGAGGAGATCAGCGGTGTGACGGCCGCATCGGTACCGCCGGCGATCACGATGTCGCAGGAACCGGAGACGAGCAGGTCCCTGCCGAGTTCTATGGCGTTGGCACTCGATGCGCAGGCTGACGAGATGCCCAGACTGACTCCGCGTGCGCCCAGGGCCATGGATACCTCGGCGGCAGGCATGTTGGGCAGCATTTTCGGCACCAGGGTCGGCGGCACCGCCTCGTGCCCATTTCTCAGCAGGCCGCGATGGGCGTCCTCGGACGCCGCCTGGCCGCCGAAGCAGGTGCTGATGATCACGGCCACCCTGGCACCGTCCCAGGTTCCGGGGTCGAGGTCCGCGTCATGTACGCCTTCGCGGGCCGCCGCGACGGCGAACTGCGAGCAGCGGTCCGTACGCCACAGGGCGCGGCGCCCGAGATGGTCGTCGGGCCGGAAGTCCGGGACGCGGCAGGAGAAGTCGACGGGCAGGCCCGCGAGTTCCGGGTCGGGCGCGGCGGTCGGCGTCCCCTCGGTCACGCCCCGCCAGGTGTTCTGCATGCCGACCCCGGCCGGGGTGACCGCGCCGATCCCGGTCACGGCGACCTCGGGGCGGGTCACCGGCCTTCTCCCGGAGGCTGCTGCTCGAGCTTCCTCTCCAGCGTTTCGACCAGTTCCTGGAGTGTGTGCCGCGGCGTCACCTCGTCCTCGCCGATCCTCACCCCCAGCTCCTCCTGCAGGGCGAAGAGGAGTTCGACCACGGCCAGGGAGTCCAGGTCCAAGGCGGCCAAGGCGTCCTCGGGCTTCATCTCCTGCGGATGCACCCTGAACTTGTCGGCAAGGATGGCCGCCACCGTCTCGCGTACTGAGCTCATGACGCCCCTCCTGCTGTCGTCGTCCGCCCGGCGAGAAGGTGGTCACCGGTCTTCGCCACGCTCTGGAGCACGTCCCGAACGCGGTTGGCGTAACAGGCGACGCCGGCGTCGGCGGTCTCCGTGCCGGGATAGCGCGCGGTCACCCACACCCCCTCGTGGGTTCGGTGGATCCAGGTGTTCACTCTGTTTCCGCGAGTCTTCATCCGGACCAGGGGCCGGGCGTTCCATTCGCTCCACCGCTGCGTTCCGGGGATCACTCGCATGTCGGTGAAGGAGACGAAGGGGAATACTTCGGGCATCCGTCGCTCCAATTCGCCCTCGATCCCGAGGAGTTCGGCGATCCTCACGATCGGTGTGCGGCTCAGGCGAAGTGCCGTCGCCGCGGACAGGTGCGCGCCCCGCACCACGTCGAGGAAGCTCTCCGCCGCGCTGAGATCGATCTCGACCGGGCCGATTCCGACGTACCAGCCCATCGAGTGCAGCCACTCGGGCCGGGAACGGGTGTGCCAGGGCATGACCGTCCGGTAGACCGGGTCGCCCGTGATCTGGTGGGTCACGATTGCGAAGGCCGCGAGCAGTCCGGCGAGGAAGCCGCCGCCCGCGCCGTGGCATGCTTCCTCGACCGCCTCGGCAGCGGGGGCGTCCAGCAGGCGGACGTCGAGTTTGGTGTGCGGGAGGAGTTCTCCCTCCGCGACCCCGAGGTCGAGTGGAAACTTCAGGAGCCGTTCACCGCCGGCTTCGATGAACCGGCCCCAGCACCCGACGGCCGGATGGCCGGCGCCGATCTGCTCGGCGGCCGCGCGTTCTGCCATGCCGAAGTCCACGTAGCTGCCGACGTGTTGGTGCCCGACCTTCCGGCCCCCGGCGACGGCCTCGTACAGGTTCCGCCACTCCTGAACGGCTGTCATGACGGAGAAGCCGTCGGTGTGTGCGTGATCCAGCGCCACGATGACCGTGGTGGAGTGCGCGCGCTCCACGGTCTCCACCACATGGCTGGGCCGGCAGAACGCACCCGTCGCGTCGTCGATGCGCTCCTGAAGCCGGACGCACATCTCGTCGCCACTGGTGAAGTCAGCCAGGAACTCGTCGTTCACGCGCAGGCGCTCGGGAGCGACCGTGAAGCGCTCCAACTTCCCGTCGCGCACGCGGAACGCGCTGCGCAGCGTCTCGTGGCGTTCGGCATACACACGCAGCGTCTCGCGGAATGTCTCGGCTTTCAGCGGCCCGGGGATCTCGAACGCGAACCCCATCCACATCGGTATGCCGATGCCGTGCTCTGCAAGCCTTGACACGTACTTCAGGTGCCATTCCTGGTTGTACGAGGGAGGCGTGGCCTCGTCTTCCGCTTCCGCCGCCTCATGGAAAGGGGTGGCGTCCAGTTTCCACTCCCTCAGCATCCCCGGGCGCACCTGATACTCGGCCAGCGTTGTCATCAGCATGCCCGACCCCCCGCTTTCC
>DATMEI010000572.1:0-4001 GCA_035556995.1 Streptomyces sp. | reverse complement strand
CCGAAACTCACCGCCGCCACGGGTCTGCTCGTCGTGGACGAGGCGCACTGCATCTCCGACTGGGGTCATGACTTCCGTCCGGACTACCGACGGCTGCGCACCATGCTGGCCGAGCTGCCCAGAGGCGTGCCGGTACTCGCCACGACTGCCACCGCCAACGCCCGGGTGACCGCCGACGTAGCCGAGCAACTCGGTACGGGCGGCCCGGAAGGCGAGGACGAGGAGGGAGCGCGCGCCGATGCCGCGCTGGTGCTGCGCGGCCCGCTCGACCGGGAAAGCCTCAGCCTGGGGGTGCTCCAACTGCCGGATGCCGCGCACCGCATGGCGTGGCTCGCTGACCACTTGGAGAAGCTGCCGGGCTCCGGCATCATCTACGCGCTCACGGTCGCGGCGGCCGAGGAGGTGACGGCGTTCCTCCGGGGACGGGGACACCAGGTCGGCTCCTACACAGGCAAGACGGAGAACACCGAACGGGAAGCGGCCGAGGCCGATCTGCTGGCCAACCGCGTCAAGGCGCTGGTGGCGACCTCGGCCCTCGGGATGGGCTTCGACAAACCCGATCTGGGTTTCGTCGTCCACCTGGGTTCACCCTCCTCTCCGATCGCCTACTACCAGCAGGTGGGCCGTGCGGGACGTGGCGTGGAGCATGCGGAGGTACTGCTGTTGCCCGGCCGGGAGGATGAGGCGATCTGGCGCTACTTCGCTTCTCTCGCCTTCCCCGCGGAGGATCAGGTGCGGCGGACACTCGAGGTGCTGGCGGCAGCGGATCGTCCCATGTCGCTGCCTGCGCTGGAACCGCAGGTCGAGCTGCGCCGCTCCAGGCTGGAGACCATGCTCAAGGTGCTCGATGTGGACGGTGCGGTGCGCCGGGTGCGGGGCGGATGGACGGTCACCGGTCAGCCTTGGTCGTACGACGCGGAGCGGTACGCATGGGTGGCCCGGCAGCGGGAGTGTGAGCAGCAGGCAATGCGGGAGTACGCGGCGACCGCGGACTGCCGGATGGAGTTTCTACGCCGGCAGTTGGACGACGAGGAATCCGCCGCCTGCGGACGCTGTGACAACTGCTCGGGGGCGCGGTTCGAGCCCGACGTGTCCGGAGCGACGCTGGACGCGGCGCGCGGGGAGCTTGCCCGGCCGGGGGTCGAAGTCGAACCCCGGAAGATGTGGCCGACCGGACTGCCCGCAATCGGCGTGCAGTTGAAGGGGCGCATCCCAGCACGCCAGCAGGCCTCCACAGGCCGGGCGCTGGGCAGGCTCTCGGACATCGGCTGGGGCAACAGGCTGCGGCCGCTGCTGGCTCCGCAGGCGGCGGACGGTCCTGTGCCGGACGACGTCGTCGAGGCAGTCGTTGAGGTGCTGGCCGACTGGGCCAAGGCGCCCGGCGGTTGGAGCCCGGCAGCTCCCGAGGCGTCGGCCCGTCCGGTCGGAGTGGTCGCAGTCGACTCGCGGTCGCGGCCCCAACTGGTGCGCTCGCTGGGCGAACGGATCTCTGCCGTGGGCCGCATACCGCTGCTCGGCACGGTGACCTACGCAGAGGGCACGGCACCTGTCGCTCCCCCACGCAGCAACGGAGCCCAGCGGCTCCGCGCGCTGCACGGGGCTCTGATGTTGCCCCCGGCGGTGGCTCAGGCAGCCGCCGACGCCGACGGCCCAGTGCTGCTGGTGGACGACTTCGCCGATACGGGATGGACTCTCGCGGTGGCTGCGCGGCTGCTTCGAGAGGCAGGCGCGGAACGGGTGTTGCCGCTGGTCCTGGCAGTGCAGGGCTGACCGCGACCGCAGTGCGCGGGGCCGGTCCGACTCCAGGACACTGCTTCGGAACCGGTGACCCGGAGCAGTGTCCCAGGGGCGATCGGCTCAGCCGGTGAGGCACCGGCGATCAGCCGGCGCCGCAACGGTCAGAGCAGATCACGCAGCCTTTGCGGGTCACCGCAGACGACGAGCCGCTGCTTCGCCTTCGCCAGCGCAGCGGGCAGGGCTTCGGCGGCCTGTGCGTCCGTACCGCCGTTGACGGCAAGCACCACGACCGCCCGCTGCGCGACGCGCGACAGGGCGGTGGCGTGCACGCAGAAGACGTCGGCACCATCGGCAAGTTGACGCCAGTAGGCGTCCTCACCGAAGGAGAGTTCATGCTGCGCCCACGGGTGCTGCTCGCCAGTGGTGAGCAGAAGAATGTCAGCCGGTGCGGTGCCGTCGTCGAGAAGCTTGTCGACGGTCTCGTCCGCGACATCCACCGCAGTCGCATCGGTGGCGCTGACCAGTTCGATCTGCGCAGTTGGAGGGGCAGCCGCCGTGCTGGTGCGCTGCGCCGACGGGCCACCGCTGCTGCGAACGGTGCCTGGCCGGCCTGGTGTCGGTCCCTTGTTGTCCGCGCGTGGCTGCGCGGGGCGCGAAGGGCTGCGTGGGCCGGGAATGGGTGCTACTGGGCGGGAAGCCTGCGGAGTCCGGGTCGCAGCCGCGGTGTTGCGGGTGCCCGGGGAACTCTCGTGAATCTGTGGCTCCTCAGGGGTGAGAGGCATGGGGTGATGTCTATCAAACGCCGGTTCGGGTCCCGTCAGCGGGTTCAGCTCGCAACCTCCGGGCCCGCGCCGACTCTTTCAGAAGAAGCTGATCTGGTCGACGGCGGCGTCCTGTCCGGCCGGATCGATCCGAGTCCGCTTGAGGTGCTGCCAGCGCGGCAGCGCGTCCATGAAGGCCCACGAAAGGCGGTGGTACGGCGTGGGGCCGAGCGCCTGCAGAGCCGTCTTGTGTACGGGCGAGGGGTAGCCGGCATTGTCCTGGAAAGCGAAATCGGCGTGATCGCTGCCGAGTTCGGCCATCATGGCATCCCGGCGCACCTTGGCGAGGACGGAAGCCGCCGCCACGGAGACACAGGACTGGTCCCCCTTGATCACGGTGCGGACCCGCCAAGGCATCCCGAGATAGTCATGGTTGCCGTCGAGAATGACCGCGTCCGGCCGTACCGGGAGGGCTTCCAGCGCGCGCACCGCAGCCAGCCGGAGCGCCGCCGTCATGCCCAACTCGTCGATCTCCTCCGAGGAGGAGTGACCGAGGGCGTGCGCCGAGACCCATCCGTTCAGCACCTCTGCGAGCTCCGTGCGCCTCTTGGCCGTGAGGAGCTTGGAGTCGGTGAGACCTTCAGGCGGCCGGCGAAGTCCGGTGATGGCCGCACAGACCGTCACCGGCCCTGCCCACGCACCGCGGCCCACCTCATCGATGCCGGCGATCACCTTGGCATCCGTGGTGGCGCGGATCGACCGCTCGACGCGGTGGGTGGGAGGCTTGTACGGCATGGCGGGCTCAGCGTAGCGGCAGCTCTCCACCTCTGTCCGGCCGGGGCCGCCGGGATCCGAAGAGCGTGGCATCTCCGGCGGCGCGGCAGGCACTTCATCGGCAGCGTCGGCCTGAGAGCGGTCCGGCTTGTCCAACGGGCCGCTGGATTCGGGGTCTTGACGTCCGATGTTCATGGTGCCGTGTCCATCGCGGTGACTCTAGCCAAGGGAACCGTACGAGCGCGGGATGCACCATTGCTCGAAGGGCCGGTCGAGGTGGTATCGCCCGTCCTTTCCCAGTTCCAGCGTACGCGTCTCCGCGTTCCCGGGGTTCGACAGCGACTCGAATTCCGCCACCGACCAGTGCAGCCAGCGCATGCAGAAGAGCCGCATGGTCAGGCCGTGCGTGACGATCAGGACGTTGGGCGGATGGTCAGGCCGTTCGAAGCTGCGCCACAGGCTCTCGAGGAAGGCGCCGGCCCTGTCGTAGACGTCCGCGCCGGACTCCCCCTGCGCGAAGCGGTAGAAGAAGTGCCCGTACGCATCCCTGTAGCCCTTCTGCTTCCGTACGTCCTCACGGTCCTGCCAGTTCCCCCAGTCCTGCTCCCTCAGTCGCGGCTCCTCCCGTACGCGCAGCCGCGCCGGGTCCAGCCGGAAGGCGGCGAGAGTCTGGTGAGTGCGCCGGTAGGGCGAGACGTATGCGGAGATCCGCTCCTGACCGAAGAGCTT
>DATMEI010000571.1:0-6121 GCA_035556995.1 Streptomyces sp. | reverse complement strand
CGAGCATGATCTGCGACTGCACCGCTCCGTGCCGGGGGACGAACACAACACCCCTTCCGGCAAAGGCGGGCGGAGGCGAGGCGGACTGACGCGAGGCGGACGAGCGCGGACGCCCGCTGCCGGCACCTTGCGGCGAGTGCCACGCCGACAACGCCGACGGCAGCTCGCGAACGGCCGTCTCAGGATCGAGGTCTCCGACCAGGACCAGCGCCGCGCCGTCAGGACGGACGACCTCGCCATGAAGTCCGGTCAGCTGCTCGGGGGTTACCGGGGCGGTGTCTTCGTCGGCCACAAAGGTGGAGTGGAACGCGCCTCCGTACACATGCCTGAGCAGGGCCTCACGCGCGATCGTCGAGGGCTGCGCCCGGACCAGCGCACTGTGTGCCGCCAGCCTTCTGCTTGCCGCGCGGCACGTGCCGGTGTCGTACCGCGGAGAGGTGAGGGACTCGGTGACGGCTTCCAGCACCCGACGAAGGGCGGTTGCAGCCATGGAACCGGAGATCGTGAGGCAGGCGGCACCGTGCCCCGCCGTGACGACTGCGTCCGGGAACCCGTGTACACGCCTGTGCAGCAGAGCGCGTGCCAGCACCTGCTGTACAGACGTCGAATGGCCGATGACCGCGGGCAGCGGCACCCTCACCCTCATCTCCACCAGAGGCACCGAAGGGACCCTGACGGCCAGCACCCGCAGTCCGTTGGCAAGTACGGCCTTCGCGAACGGCGGGACGGGAAAGTCCTGGTCGGGGCCGAGCGCCGGGAGCATGTCCGGAGTACGCAAGGGCTTCATCATGACCGTCCGGGAAGCAGGGTGAGCACGCCGCGGCGCTGCTGGAGAAGGTGCTCAGCGGCCTTGCAGACGTCAGTGGGCTCGACAGTGGTCAGCAGTCTGGGCAGTTCATCGACGAGTTCCGGCTGTCCGTGCAGGACTTCGAACGCGCCGACTTTCCGGACCCTTGTCATCAGGGCGTCGTCTGCGCGGAGATTCCCAATTCTCGTCCGCTCACCCACGTGTCCCACTTCCTCGTGAGCGGGTCCGCTTCCGGCCAGCTCGGCGAGCTCGCGATCCAACGCGAACAGAACGTTCTCCGTGGAGACTTGCTCCCGATGGGTGACACAGAGAGCCAGAGTGTCCGGGAAGTGCGCCTGAAAGGGACCGAAGAAGCCGCAGTGCGCGCGGACCGTGTTTGCGATGCCCGTCCCGTCCGTCACAGCCCTGCGCAGACGGTTCTCGAGGATCCTCGCCAGGAGCATGTGCGCCAGATAGGCCGGCCGTTCAGCCACGGGATCGGGCAGGCGATAGCCGACGGCCACCGCCGGGAGCGGGGCCCAGGGGTCCGTGTGCGTACCGTGCCGGTCCCGCTCGGGCGGTGATTCTGCCAGCTCCGCCCGAGCGGGACCCGGCCTTGCCGGCACGTCGTCGAAGTGCCGGTGGATCATGGCGGAAACCCGCTCGGGGTCGAACCTGCCGCTGACGGTCAAGACCGCGTTGCCCGGCCCGTAATGGGCGGCGAAGAAATCCTCTGCATCCTCGACCGTGGACCGCTCGAGATCGGCGAAACTGCCGTACCCGTCATGGGCGTTGGGGAACTCCCTGTACAGAACCTCGGGCAGCACGGCGGAGGGGAACCCTCCGTAGGGCTTGCTGGTGACATTGAGCCGGATCTCCTCCTTGATCACCTCGATCTGCGTCCGGAGAGTCTCCTCGGTCAGACGGGGCCCACACATCCGGTCGGCTTCCAGGAACAGGACTCGTTCCAGCGCCGACGGCGGAACGCACTGGAAGTACTCGGTGTAGTCGGGGTGAGTGGCCGCGTTGGCGAATCCACCGCTCGCATGGACGCTCCGGTAGTGCTCCGTCGGGCCTACGTTCTCGCTGCCCTGGAACATCAAGTGCTCGAAGAGGTGGGCGAATCCGGAGCGGCCTTCGGGTTCCGACCTGTACCCCACGTGATAGTGAACGGCGACCTCGGTGACGAGAGCAGCCGGTCTGGAGCTGAGGACCACCCGAAGACCGTTGTCCAACGTCAGCCGCTTCACCGGTTGTCGCCGTCTCCTTCTGCTGCGTCCTCGGCTTCGTAGACGGAGATGTGGCGCGTGCTGCGGAACGTGTACGGCTGCTTCGTCCAGTCTTCCCAGCGCTCGACCAGGCGCAGACCGGCGATCTTGGCCAGCAGGTCCAGCTCGAAGGGGAAGGCGTAGCGCAGCAGATGGCGCTTGGTCTCCGGGGGCCCGCCGTCGATGATCGTGTGGGTGCCGAGCATCATCTGCTGGGAGCGGTCCACGACGAGGGTGTTCATCATGACCCCGTTGTCACCGAGCTGCTGCATGGAGAGCTCCTGCTTCTCCATGGTGTGGTAGATGGCCGGATCGAAGACTTCGAGCATGAACCGCCCACCAGGCTTGAGCTGTTCGCGGACGTTCCGCATGCAGCCCAGTTGCTGCTCCTGGGTGATGGCGGAGAAGAAGGTGTTCATCAGAACCGTGATGACATCGAACCGCAGTCCCGTGCCCTGTTCGGTGAAGTCACCGGTCAATGTGGAGACTTCGCCCTTGCTGTCGCGCTCCTTGAGCTGTGCGAGCATCGCCTCGGAGCCGTCGATTCCGTGCACTTCGAAGCCGCGCTCGGCGAGCGGAATGGCAACACGCCCTGTGCCCACCCCCAGTTCGAGCACCCGGCCGCCGGCAGGGACCATTTCTGCGATGAGGTCGACTGCCTGCTTGGTGTCGGCCTCGACCGGATACATCTGGTCGTAGACCGCAGCGAGCTTCTCGTCGTAGTGGGCGTGGTCGATGCTCATTTCCCCTCCGGGGTCGTCAGGCCTACGTCACCGCACAGAGCGGCGGATCCGTCGGTTTCGATCAGATCTGCTGAGAGATCCAGGTGCTGGTGAAGGTCGTCGTTCCATCCGACGTAGGCGGCGAAGTCGTATGTGTGCGTGAGGACCCGCAGCGCCGCCATCCGTCCAGCCGTTGCGGCATCGAAGTGGCGTCGCCCGTAACCGGCCATGAACTGCCGAGCGGCGTCCGCGCAGTGCGACGACGCCTCGGGACTGCCGTTCAAATGGCGCAGCCGGAACTCGGTCAACTCGCCCAGCAACCAGCCGATGTCGTACTCAGCGGGGCCGAAGGCCGATTCCTCGCCTGCGAGCAGGGCGCCGCTGCCGATCGGCCGGGTGTCTCCGCCGCCCTCTGCGGCTGCTGGAATGAGCGATCCCATGCTCACCCCGCCGTGAAGGAACACGGCGTCCGCACAGCCCGGCCCGGCCTCTTCGCACCAAGCCCGCACCCGCTTCAAGCGTTCCGTGCCGAGACGTGCGCGCGCCAGGGAGTGGAGGCGGGACGCGGCTCCCGGCCCGTCCCCTTGCTGCAGCCAGGCCGAGAGCCGGGCACTTCCTCCCGCCTCCCGGGGGGCCGAAGCCGGGCTCAGTTCTGTGTGCAGCGAGCGCAGCAACCGTCCGGTCCCGTGGAGCAGTTGCCGCAACGTGCGCCAGCCGGCCTCGTCCGGTCCCATTGCCAGCAAGTGCCCCGCCGAACGGGCCGACCCGGCCGCATAGCGTCGTCCCGTCCCTGCCTGGGTCCCCAGCTTCAGCGTCACCGGCTCCCGGGGCAGACGGGCCGCCGCCTCCCGGATCCCGGGTGTCACGGGTGAGAAGGGACGTGGTCGCTGGGGACCGGGGTGCCGCAGCCATTCGTACGGCTCGCTGCTCCCGCGGGCCGTCGGCTGGACCCGGGTGGCGAGATATCCGGTGACGAACGCGTTCGGCCCTGCCGCCGCCGGTGACGTCATGAGGCAATTCCCTGGCCCGGCTGCCCGACCCTGAGGGCCTCCGCCGCTTCCACCAGGTCCGGCAGCGGAGCGGCCACAGCGGCGTCCATGCGGCCGGTGGTCACACTGAGACCGGTCTCCGGCTGTACGACGAGGACGTTGGGATGTTCTGAGAGTGCCTGGCAGTGCCGTTTGTACGCCACGGAGTCCACGCCTCCCGGGGGTGGCGCCGGGGCGATGACCACAGGTGCAGTCGTGCACTGCAAGCCCAGCAGCACCGGGGTGTCGGCGACGCCGAGTGCGAACCTGGCCAGAAAGTTCATGCTCGCCGGATGGACGATCACCGTGTCCGCCCACTCAGCGAGTTCGACGTGGGGGGCGGAGACCACAGGTCCGTCCGGCCAGCGGTCCACCAGGATGTCCTGCCCGACAACAGGGGCGAGAGCCCCGCGGGTCACAAAGCGCTCCGCGCTGCGGGTGAGAACCACGCGCAGTTCCAGCTCGGGATATCCGGTACGCAGCCACTTCATCCAGAACGGGGCGTGCGCCACACTCAGGGCACCTGTGCCGACGTACAGCAGTCTGCGAGCGCCGAAAGGCGGCAGCTCGGAGGTCCAGCGGCCGGTCATTTGAGACCTCCGGCGCGGGCTATGTCGAGCAGGTCGCGGCGGGCTGCTGCCTCACCCTCCGTGAAGTGGACACCGGACAGATTGAGGACCACCTCATCCACCCCGTCGTGGTGGAAACGGTGCAGTGCGGCCGCGATCTCGTCTGCGGTCCCGGTGACGAAGACCTGTGATTCCACCAGGGTTTCGGCTCCCTTCACCGGGTGCTTGGGATCGACCATGACCTCCGCGCGCCGCAGCATGTCGGTGTAGTGATCCGTGGAGAGGTGCGCGCCCACCGCGGTGTGCGCTGCCCGCGCAGGATTGCGGCCGGGCCGTGTCACCGCCGCGTGGACGACAGTGGCGACCCGGGGCGTCTTCCGTCCCCGCTCGGCTGCGCCGGCCTCCATCGCCGGGCGAAGCTGCTGCGACACGTAGTGGGGAGGGGTGAGCCACGTGATGGCGACGTCCGCGCTACGGCCGGCGGTCCTGGCCATGCCCGGGCGCAGAACCCCGAGTCCGACCTCGGTCAGCGGCGAGGCAACGCGGGGCAGCCGGGCCTTGAGCGTGTGGTGCTCCCCCTCGTGCTCGACGATCTCGCCGTCCAGGAGTCCGCGTACGACGTCGAGGTAATCCCCCATGGTCTTCAGTGGCCGCTCGAACGGCTCCCCGAGGAAGGACTTCTGGAACTCCACCGACCCCGGCCCGTAGCCGGCGACGTAGCCCGCTCCGGACAGGGCACTGATGCTCCGGGCCTCGACGGCAGCCTGATAGGGGTGGCGCAGCGGCGCCAGCGCGATACTCGTCCCCATTGGCAATCCGGGCACATGGGCTGTGATGGCCGCCATGACCAGATGCGACTCCAGTTGCAGCGACTGGCCGAACCAGAGTCTGGAAAAGCCTGTCTCCCGGGAGAATCGCGCGAATTCGACCGCCGGACCGATGGCATCCGGCTGCGAGGGATACATGACGGAGAGTCTTCCGGTGACTCCGTCAGTCATGATGTGCCACCTTCTTCAGTCTGTGGAGTCGCCAGGTGTAGGTGCGACGCGGGATATCAAGGATCAGGCAGAACCTCGAGATGGAGATCCCCAGCTCTTGTCGTATCAACTCGAGGTCCGTGAAGGGATGTTGTGGTGCCCTCCGACTTTTCTCCAGGTCATCAGCTCGACGTACGCCTCACCGAGGGCGATCTTCAGCCTTCGGACTTCGTGGAGGAGCTTCTTCTCCTGCTGGGTCGGGGAGGGCGCCTTCCCGTTCCTGCCTGACAGTCCCTCGGTCCCGCTCTCGATGAACTGCTTCCGCCAATTGGCTATGGATTGCTCGGACACCTGGGACAGTCGCGCGGCTTCAGCAGCCGTCCGCTCCTTCGACAACACGGAAAGTACGATCTTCACCTTCTCCTGCGGCGGAAGCACCGGATGCCGTGCCATGAATCACTCGCCGCCTCTTCGGTACGAGAGTTCAGGTGAATTGATGTTCCGGGAAGGTTCGAGCGGATCGATGCCCGCAGCGGTGAGTGCCTCTGCCACGGACGCATGCCGCTCCGCGCCCGCAGGTCGCCCACGAACTGCCAGGAGACCTTCGGCCAGTGCCAGGGCCCGGTGCTGGCCGAAGCTGAGCCCGGCTTGCCCAGGCCTGGGGTCCTCCGGCTCCCACCCCGTACAGACTCCGGGAGCCAGCTCCCTCGCGAACGGCGAGACCGAAGGCACGAGTCCGGGGACCCCCGACACCTTCTCGACGAACGCCT
>DATMEI010000570.1:0-2726 GCA_035556995.1 Streptomyces sp. | reverse complement strand
CTGCCGGCCGCTCCATGCACACGCACAACTGAGGGCGGTCACCCGGTACTCCCGGGTGGCCGCCCTTCGCGTGTGCTCGCCCTGTGCGCCCTTCTGGGGGCGTCTGCGGGCATTCCGCCGGAGGTGTGCCCTACGGGCGCTCCACCTTCGCGCCGAGCTCGGCGAGCTTCTTCATGAAGTTCTCGTAGCCGCGGTTGATCAGGTCGATGCCGTGTACGCGCGAGGTGCCCTGGGCGGCCAGGGCCGCGATCAGGTACGAGAAGCCGCCCCGCAGGTCCGGGATGACCAGGTCCGCGCCCTGCAGCCTCGTGGGCCCGGAAACCACCGCGGAGTGCAGGAAGTTGCGCTGCCCGAAGCGGCAGGCCGAACCGCCCAGGCATTCGCGGTAGAGCTGGATGTGAGCGCCCATCTGGTTCAGCGCGGAGGTGAAGCCGAGCCGGGACTCGTAGACCGTCTCGTGGACGATCGACAGGCCTGTCGCCTGTGTGAGGGCGACCACCAGCGGCTGCTGCCAGTCGGTCTGGAAACCGGGGTGCACGTCCGTCTCCAGCGCGATGGACTTCAGCGGGCCGCCGGGGTGCCAGAAGTGGATGCCCTCGTCCAGGATCTCGAAGGCGCCGCCGACCTTGCGGAAGGTGTTGAGGAAGGTCATCATCTGCCGCTGGCTCGCGCCGTGCACGAAGACGCTGCCCTCGGTCGCCAGCGCCGCGCTCGCCCAGGAGGCCGCCTCCAGGCGGTCGGGGAGGGCCCGGTGGTTGTAGCCGCCGAGCTTGTCGACGCCGGTGATGCGGATCGTACGGTCCGTGTCCATCGAGATGATCGCGCCCATCTTCTGCAGCACGCAGATGAGGTCCTCGATCTCGGGCTCGACGGCGGCGTTGCTCAGCTCGGTGGAGCCCTCCGCGAGGACCGCGGTGAGCAGCACCTGCTCCGTGGAGCCGACGGACGGGTAGGGCAGGCGGATCTTGGTGCCGCGCAGCCTCTGCGGCGCCTCCAGGTACTGGCCGTCGGCGCGCTTCTCGATCGTCGCGCCGAACTGGCGCAGCACGTCGAAGTGGAAGTCGACGGGACGGCCGCCGATGTCGCAGCCGCCCAGGCCCGGGATGAAGGCGTGCCCGAGGCGGTGCAGCAGCGGGCCGCAGAAGAGGATCGGGATGCGGGACGAGCCCGCGTGCGCGTCGATGTCGGCGACGTTCGCGCTCTCGACGTGCGACGGGTCGAGCACCAGCTCGCCCGTCTCCTCGCCGGCGGTCACCGTCGTGCCGTGCAGTTGCAGAAGGCCTCGTACGACCCGCACATCGCGGATGTCGGGCACGTTGCGCAGGCGGCTCGGTTCGCTGCCGAGCAGCGCGGCGACCATCGCCTTCGGCACGAGGTTCTTCGCGCCGCGGACACGGATCTCGCCGTCGAGCGGGGTGCCGCCGTGGACAAGCAGGACGTCGTCGGTCATGGATCTCCGCGTTCCTGAAGACGATTGGGGCTGGGGCTTGTTGCTCGGATCCCCGCGCAGCAGCCCTGGGGCAAAAGGCAATCGTAATGGCCCGCCCGCTCCCGTGCGTATGGGTGGCGACGGAGGCAGTGCGTCACAGATGAGCGATTTCACGTTGTGTGAGGGGATTACGCCTGGTTGTGACCGAAGTTGCGGATACGCCGCGGAGGGTGCAGGGGCCGGGGCGACCGTGCGTGACCAGGGCGTATGCCGGATGTGAGGTGGTCGATCCCGCCGTTGGCGCCCACGAACGGCGCAGGTGGGGGATCATTGGCCCATGACCGAGGTGTCCTCGCTCACCGGGCGGCTGCTGGTTGCGACCCCGGTGCTGGCCGACCCGAACTTCGACCGTGCCGTGGTGCTGCTGCTCGACCACGACGAGGAGGGGTCGCTGGGCGTGGTGCTCAACCGCCCCACGCCCGTCGACGTCGGCGACATCCTCGAGCCGTGGGCAGCGCTCGCCGGAGAGCCGGGCGTCGTCTTCCAGGGCGGGCCCGTCTCGCTGGACGCGGCGCTCGGTGTGGCTGTGGTTCCGGCGTCGCACGACAGCCGGGCCGGGGCGGGGGACGGCAAGGACGGACAGGGCGGGGCAGGGACGCCGGGCGGTGCCGCCCGGGGCGAGCCCGAGGGCGACGGGCCGCTGGGCTGGAGGCGCGTACACGGCGCGATCGGGCTGGTCGATCTGGAGGCGCCGCCGGAGCTGCTCGCCGCCGAACTGGGCTCGCTGCGGATCTTCGCCGGCTACGCGGGGTGGGGCCCCGGACAGCTGGAGAAGGAGCTCTCGGAGGGCGCGTGGTACGTCGTCGAGTCGGAGCCGGGCGATGTCTCCTCGCCTGCGCCTGAGCGGCTGTGGCGGTCCGTACTGCGACGGCAGCGCAGTGAACTGGCCATGGTGGCCACATACCCGGACGACGCCTCACTGAATTAGGCTTGGTCCGCATGAGCACTGTTGAGCCTGAGCGCGGTACGGGAACCGGCACCCTCGTCGAACCGACCCCGCAGACGTCGCACGGAGACGGCGACCACGAACGCTTCGCCCATTACGTCCAGAAGGACAAGATCATGGCGAGCGCGATGGACGGCACGCCCGTCGTCGCGCTGTGCGGCAAGGTCTGGGTGCCGGGGCGTGACCCCAAGAAGTACCCGGTCTGCCCCATGTGCAAGGAGATCTTCGAGACGATGAGCTCCGGCGGAGACAAGGGCAAGGACGGCAAGGGCGGTAAGGGCGACGGCAAGT
>DATMEI010000569.1:0-8898 GCA_035556995.1 Streptomyces sp. | reverse complement strand
CCCTCACACGCGATCGTCTGCTCGGACGTCCGGACGGGTTCGACCAGCCCCGCGTGCCTAGTCCTGTCCGTACCGCGGGTCGACCGACTCCGGTGCGAGACCCAGCAGTTCGGCCACCTGCTCCACCACGACCTCGTGCACGAGCAGTGCCCGTTCGTCGCGATTGCGCGTGCGGATCTCCACCGGGCGGCGGTAGACGACGATCCGGTCGGGCCGGTCGCCCTTGGACTCGGCCACGCGCCCGAGCGGCACGACATCGGTCTGCTCGTCCAGTTCGCCGTTGTCCGTACGAGGCACCTCCTGCACCGCGAACTCGACCCCGGTCAGCTGCGGCCAGCGCCTCTCCAGCCTGCTGACCGAGTCACGCACCAGGTCGTCGAAGGATTCCGAGCGACTGACGGCGAGCGGTACCTGGGGCGGTGCGACCGGTCCGCGCATGCCGCGCCCGTGGCGGTCGCGTCGGCGCGGTCGGGGATCGGTACGTCCGGACTCGCCGTCGTGGTCGGGCCGACGTGGCGGCACAGGACTGTTCATCGACCTGAGCCTAGCTTCCGTACGGGCATCGGAAGCCCGCACCGCGGCCATCACGGCCGTGTCCCTTGATGATCGCTCGCGTGATGCTTCGCTTTCGTTCCTGCGCTCATTGCGACCGGTGATCTCGCCTTCGAAAGCCCGGTTCGGGACAACTCCCGACCGCTTGCTGCGCGTTCCCCGACTTCCCCTGGCCGTACGGGCGTCGGCGCCTTCGCTTCCTCGCAGATCAGGTGTTTCAGACGAACCGGGACGACACGACGGAGTGACGTCAAGGAGAGTCGTCGCAGGCCGCTCAAGAGTGCGGTACGGTCCATCGTCGTGAGCCCTGTACGTCGCTGTTCGCGCACCGCATGCGGCCGTCCCGCCGTCGCGACGCTTACGTACGTCTACGCGGACTCGACCGCCGTTCTCGGACCGCTCGCCACCTACGCGGAACCGCACTGCTACGACTTGTGTTCCCAGCACTCGGAACGCCTGACTGCGCCCCGTGGTTGGGAAGTCGTACGGCTTGCGGTGGATGCAGGACCTTCCCGGCCGAGCGGTGACGATCTCGAAGCGCTCGCCAACGCCGTGCGGGAGGCGGCCCGTACGCCCCGGCGTGACCCTTCGGCGGCTGTCCCGTCGGATGCCGTCGGCGGTCCGGACGGGCGCGACTCCGACCCGATGGAGGTCGCCCGGCGCGGCCACCTCCGGGTGCTCAGGTCGCCCGAGTCCTAGGACTCAGGACTCCATGAGGCCCCGGCCGGCGGTCAGATGTGACTCACGCGTGCCAACAGTGCCTGGTGGAGCCGGTGATCGTCTTCTCAACGGGTAGGTTTGGGGCTTCGTGAGCTGTTGCGAAACCCTGAATACCCAGGAGAGGGCTGGCCCGTGGCTGATCTGTCGGAGATCGTGAAGGCGTACGACGTGCGCGGTGTCGTGCCGGATCAGTGGGACGAACAACTCGCCGAGCTGTTCGGAGCCGCCTTCGTACGCGTCACCGAGGCGTCCGCGATCGTGGTCGGGCACGACATGCGCCCCTCTTCACCCGGGCTGTCGCGGGCATTCGGCCGCGGTGCGGCCGAACAGGGTGCGGATGTCACCGAGATCGGACTGTGCTCCACCGACCAGCTCTACTTCGCCAGCGGTCAACTGGACCTCCCGGGCGCCATGTTCACCGCGAGCCACAACCCCGCGCAGTACAACGGGATCAAGATGTGCCGGGCAGGCGCGGCACCGGTCGGTCAGGACAGCGGACTCGCCGACGTCCGCGCACTCGTCGAGAGCTGGTCCAACTCGGGCCTCCCGCCGCGTGAAGCGGACGCGGTTACGGGGACGATCACCCAGCGGGATGTGCTCTCCGACTACGCGGAGCATCTGCGCACGCTTGTCGACCTCACCGGCATCCGGCCGTTGAAAGTCGTGGTCGACGCAGGAAACGGCATGGGCGGGCACACCGTTCCGACGGTCTTCGAGGGCCTGCCCCTCCAACTCGACGCCATGTACTTCGAACTGGACGGCACGTTCCCCAACCACGAGGCCAATCCGCTCGATCCGAAGAACATCGTCGACCTCCAGCAGCGTGTGCGGGAGACCAGCGCGGACATCGGGCTGGCCTTCGACGGCGACGCGGACCGGTGCTTCGTGGTCGACGAGAACGGCGACCCGGTCGCGCCGTCCGCGATCACCGCTCTGGTCGCCGCGCGCGAACTCGCCAAGTCGCCCGGCTCCAGCGTCATCCACAACCTGATCACGTCGTGGTCCGTACCCGAGGTCGTGCGGGAGAACGGCGGCACGCCTGTACGTACGCGCGTGGGGCACTCCTTCATCAAGACCGAGATGGCCCGTACCGGCGCGATCTTCGGCGGTGAGCACTCCGCGCACTACTACTTCCGCGACTTCTGGAACGCGGACACAGGCATGCTCGCGGCGCTGCATGTGCTCGCCGCACTGGGCGGGCAGCAGGGGCCGCTGTCGGGTCTTGTCGCGGAGTACGACCGCTACGCCGCCTCCGGCGAGATCAACAGCACGGTCGAGGACCAGACCGGCCGCGCTGCAGCGGTCAAGGCGGCCTACCAGGACAGGGACGACGTCGAGATCGACGAGTTGGACGGTCTGACGGTCACGGCCGCCGACTGGTGGTTCAACCTGCGGGCCTCCAACACCGAACCGCTGCTCCGGCTGAACGTCGAGGCCCGCGACGCCGAATCGGTGAGCGTGGTGCGTGACGAAGTCCTCGGCATCGTGCGCGGGTAGCACGGCACTTGCGGCAACACCTGCCGCATACGCCGCCGCCCAGTCGCCGCACAGCGCAGTGCGGGTGCGGGTGCGAACGGGATGACCCTGCTGCCGTCCGCGCGTGCAGGCGTGACCGTCCACCCGCACGGGCCGCCGCACGGGCAGTCCCCGCACGTCCCACCACCCGGCCGACCGCCCGACAGGCGCCCTCCCCCCGGCGGTACCCTTGCCAGCAGCCGCGCCTGCCTTGGAAAGGGTCACCATGTCGCTCGAAGCCGGTCTCCTCGAGATCCTCGCCTGCCCGGCGTGCCACTCGCCGCTCCGCGAGGAGTCCGAAGAGCTGGTGTGCACAGGCGGCACTGAGTGCGGTCTGGCGTATCCCGTCCGTGACGGGATTCCGGTTCTCCTCGTGGACGAGGCGCGGCGCCCTGCCTGACCGCACCGCCACAGCCCGGCAGCACACCATCACTCATACAACCGGCGCAGGCAGCTCTTCGTCCCGCAGCCGATCGGAGGCTCCGGAAGATGCTCGACGAGTCACTCCTCGACTCTCCTGAAGCCCTCGCCCACGCGGACACTCACGGGCTGCTCCGCGCTGCTGCCGAGGCCGGCGCCCACGTACGTACAGCGGTGCGCAGTGCCACGGACTCCGGACTGAGCGAACTGCATCCCGACGGACGTCCACGTGCCGTGCTCGTCGCCGGTCCCGGCCCCGCGACCGCCTGCGCCGCCGACATGCTCGGCGCACTCACCAACGGTGCGATGCCTGTCACGCTGCTGCGCCCGTACGGGCCGCTCGCCGTCCCCGAAGCACTGCGCTGGGCGCTGCCCGGCTGGGCCGGCGCGCTCGATCTGCTGCTCGTCGCCACACCGGACGGTGCCGAGCCGGGCCTGACCGTACTGATCGAGCAGGCATACAGGCGGGGCTGCACCGTCGTGACCGTTTCGCCGCCTGCCACCCCTGCGGCAACCCTGACCGGCGAGACCCACGGGCTCGCGGTGCCGCTGGCCGCGGGACCGGTCGCAGGGTGGAGCTCACACCCTGCACCGCCGTCACAGCAGGGCGGCCCCGCCGGACCGAATCCACAGCACGCACAGCAGGTGCAGCACGCTCAACAGCAGGCAGCCGCTGCCTCGGCGGCCTCACCCGCCGTCCTCTGGTCGCTGCTGACGCCCCTCCTCGTGCTCTCCGACAAGCTCGGGCTGTTCCCTGCCGAACCCTCTGCCCTGCAATCGCTGGCGGACCGTCTCGATCACGTCGCCGAACGCTGCGGTCCGGCCACCGCCACCTACAGCAACCCCGCCAAGTCGCTCGCCGCCGAACTCACCGGTTCCCTGCCCCTGTTGTGGAGCGAGGGCGGCATCGCGGGCGCCGTCGCCCGGCACGGTGCGACCACACTCGCCGCACTCCCCGGCCTCCCGGCTCTCACCGCCGAGCTGCCGGAGGCGATGGCGGTACACAGCTCGCTGCTGTCCGGGGCGCTCGCCGCGTCCTCCGATCCGGAGGACTTCTTCCGCGACCGCGTCGAGGAGCCGGAGTCGCTGCGCGCCCGGATCATGCTCCTGCGTGAGCAGGCTCCGTTCGAGGACTCCGCTGTCGTCGCCGTACGTGATCTGGCGTACGCGCAGGAGGTGCCCCTCAGTGAGCTCGAACCCGTCGACGGCAGCAACCCGCTTGAAGCCGTTGCCGAGCTGATCGCCACCGTCGATTTCGCCGCCGTTTACCTCTCGCTGGCCGACGGCGGCCCATCATGGTCCTGACCGCCGGAAGGAAGCGAAGCCCCACCGCATGGACCGCCTCACCAATACCGTCAGGCCCTACGCTTGGGGCTCCACCACCGCCATCCCCGAGTTCCTGGGCCTCCCGCCCACCGGGGAGCCGCAGGCCGAACTGTGGATGGGCGCCCACCCTGGAGCGCCCTCGCACGTCGACCGCGGGAGCGGCGCGCAAGCGCTGCCGGACGTCATCGCGGCAGATCCGGAAGGGGAGTTGGGGCCGGAAGCCGTACGTGCCTTCGGCCCGCGCCTGCCGTTTCTGCTGAAGCTGCTGGCCGCGGCGTCGCCTCTCTCGCTCCAGGTGCATCCGGACCTCGAGCAGGCGCGACAGGGCTTCGCCGACGAGGAAGCGCGCGGCGTTCCCCTCGAAGCGGCCCACCGCAACTACAAGGACCCCCACCACAAGCCCGAACTCATCTGTGCGCTCACGCCGTTCGACGGCCTGTGCGGATTCCGGCGCGCGACGGAGGCGGCGGACCTGCTGGCCGCACTGGACGTGGACGGGCTGAAGCCGTACGTGGACATCCTGCGCGCCAGCCCCGAGGGCGACGCGCTGCGCGAGGTCCTGACAGCGCTGCTCACCGCAGACCGGGACGAGATGGCCGGTACGGTCGCCGAGGCCGCCGGGGCGGCTGCAAAGCTCTCCGCCGGCCCGGACGCCTCTGCCCCCAGCCCGGACGCCCTCGCGTACGCCGCCTACGCCTCCCTCGCCCACCACTACCCGGGCGACCCCGGCGTCATCGCCGCGATGCTGCTCAACCATGTGCGCCTGCAGCCCGGCGAAGCCCTCTACCTCGGTGCCGGAGTGCCGCACGCGTACCTCGACGGCCTCGGTGTCGAGATCATGGCCAACTCCGACAACGTGCTGCGCTGCGGTCTGACCCCCAAGCACGTGGACGTACCGGAGCTGCTGCGCATCGTCCGCTTCGAGCCGGGCGATCCCGCCGTGCTGCGGCCGGAGGCCGGTCCGGGCGGCGAGGAGCGCTACGAGGTCCCCACGGACGAGTTCCAGCTCTCGCGCTACCTACTCGCTCCCGGTGCCCCGGCCTGCCGGCTCGATGACCGTACGCCCCAGATCCTGCTGTGCGCCGCCGGGCACGTCGTCCTGCGTGACGCGGAAGGGGACACTGGCCAACTGACTGTGGAGCGGGGCCAGTCCGTGTACGTACGGGCCGGGAAGAGAGTCGTCGCGACGGGTGACGGTACGCTCTTTCGCGCCACAGTGGCCGTCTGACCGGACGGCTGCCCGGCCCGGCCGACGGAGACACCGGAACCTCGGTGATACCGATCACGTGGGGCACACGGGCATCACCACAACCACGGAGAGGGACACCCGACTCGTATGAGTGCATCAGGCGGATCGAAGGCGATCATCGCCGCGCTGGTCGCCAACCTGGCCATCGCGGTGGGCAAGTTCGTCGCGTTCATCTTCAGCGGCTCGTCTTCGATGCTCGCGGAGGGCGTGCACTCGCTCGCCGACTCGGGCAACCAGGCACTGCTGCTGCTCGGCGGCAAGAAGGCCAAGAAGGACGCCAGCGAGGAACATCCCTTCGGCTACGGCCGTGAGCGCTACATCTACGGCTTTCTGGTCTCGATCGTCCTGTTCACCATCGGCGGTGTCTTCGCCCTCTACGAGGGTTACGAGAAGATCAAGCACCCGCATGAGATCCACGACTGGTACTGGCCGGTGGGTGTGCTGGTCTTCGCCATCATCGCGGAGGTGTTCTCCTTCCGCACGGCCATCAAGGAGTCGAACGAGGTCCGCGGTTCGCTGAGTTGGAGCCAGTTCGTACGCCGCGCCAAGGCACCCGAGCTGCCCATCGTCCTGCTGGAGGACCTGGGCGCGCTGGTCGGCCTCGTACTCGCGCTCTTCGGAGTGGGAGCAGCGATCGTGACCGGCGACGGCCTCTGGGACGGCATCGGCACGCTCTGCATCGGCGTGCTGCTCGTCGTGATCGCGATAGTGCTGGCGGCGGAGACCAAGTCGCTGCTGCTGGGCGAATCCGCGGACCCGGACGAGCGGGAGAAGATCCGTGCCGCGGTGGTCGACGGCAAGACTGTGACGGGAATCATCCACATGCGCACGCTGCACCTCGGACCGGAGGAGTTGCTGGTCGCCGCGAAGGTGGCCGTGCAGCACGACGACACGGCAGCAGACGTCGCCCGGGCCATCGATGCCGCCGAGGACCGCATCCGCGCGTCGGTCCCGACCGCCCGCGCGATCTATCTCGAACCGGACATCTACCGACCGGCTTCCGCCTCCAAGAAGTAGACGTCCGGGCGCGCACCGGCCCCGCATACGGCCTGCAATGTGCCGTTCTGCGGGGCTTGTCCGGTTACGTGCGAATGTGTGGGAGCGGACGGTCCTGGGCATCGGCACAACAGCGTGCGGTGTGCGGCCGAAAACCGATCCGGCCTGCCCTTGCTCGCACGTGCGTAATCCGCTCGACTGGACGAGCGGGTGTAGATTCGTAGAGCACAGACGTCGAGCTGCTGATGGCGGTCGGCCGGCCCGCACCGCGGGCCACCGAGGGAGAGAGGGCCTCCGGCGAACTGTGCTGCGAGCAAGGGATCAGTGTGTCCATGTGCCCTCTGCGTACGTCGGACACCGCACACAGAGCCCAAGAGCCGCAGCACGGACCAGTCAGCCATGACCTCGACATCGAGGAGAGCAGCTCGCATGACGACGACCTCCACCGGCCAGGACTTCAAGGTCGCGGACCTTTCCCTTGCGGCCTTCGGCCGCAAGGAGATCCGCCTGGCCGAACATGAGATGCCCGGCCTGATGGCGATCCGCAGGGAGTACGCCGCTGACAAGCCTCTGACGGGGGCCCGCGTTACCGGGTCTCTTCACATGACCGTGCAGACGGCCGTTCTGATCGAGACCCTGACCGCCCTGGGAGCAGAGGTCCGCTGGGCCTCCTGCAACATCTTCTCCACCCAGGACCACGCCGCCGCGGCCGTCGCCATCGGCCCGGAGGGCACCCCCGAGAACCCGCAGGGTGTTCCGGTCTTCGCCTGGAAGGGCGAGACCCTGGAGGAGTACTGGTGGTGCACGGAGCAGGCCCTGACCTGGCCGGGCGCCGCCACCGGCGGCCCCAACATGATTCTCGACGACGGTGGCGACGCCACCCTCCTCGTCCACAAGGGAGTTGAGTACGAGAAGACCGGAGCCGCTCCCTCTCCGGACACCGCGGAGAACGACGAGCACCGGGTTGTTCTGGAGGTGTTGAACCGCACGCTGAAGGAGAGCCCGCAGAAGTGGACGCAGCTGGCGTCCGAGATCCGCGGCGTGACGGAGGAGACCACCACCGGCGTGCACCGTCTGTACGAGATGCAGCAGGACGGTTCGCTGCTCTTCCCGGCGATCAACGTCAACGACTCCGTCACCAAGTCGAAGTTCGACAACAAGTACGGCTGCCGGCATTCGCTGATCGACGGGATCAACCGGGCGACCGACGTCCTCATCGGCGGCAAGGTCGCCGTGGTGTTCGGCTACGGCGACGTCGGCAAGGGCTGTGCGGACTCGCTTCGCGGCCAGGGCGCGCGCGTCCTGATCACCGAGATCGACCCGATCTGCGCACTGCAGGCCGCCATGGACGGCTACCAGGTGGTGACCCTCGAAGACGTCGTGGAGACCGCGGACATCTTCATCACCACCACGGGCAACAAGGACATCATCATGGCGTCCGACATGGCCCGGATGAAGCACCAGGCGATCGTGGGCAACATCGGCCACTTCGACAACGAGATCGACATGGCGGGTCTCGCCGCCATCGACGGTGTCGTCAGGGATGAGGTCAAGCCCCAGGTGCACACCTGGACCTTCGCGGACGGCAAGGTGCTCATCGTGCTGTCCGAGGGCCGTCTGCTGAACCTGGGCAACGCGACGGGGCACCCGTCGTTCGTGATGAGCAACAGCTTCTCGAACCAGGTGATCGCGCAGATCGAGCTGTGGACCAAGAACGACGAGTACGACAACGAGGTCTACCGGCTCGCCAAGCACCTCGATGAGAAGGTCGCCAAGATCCACGTCGAGGCACTCGGCGGGTCGCTCACCAGGTTGACCAAGGAGCAGGCCGAGTACATCAACGTCGACGTCGACGGCCCGTACAAGCCGGATCACTACCGGTACTGATCCCGGCACGAACAGCAGAACGCCCCCGGCGCCACCCGTAAACGCGCCGGGGGCCTCTGCGTTCTACGGGCTGACGTCTCCGCCGCAGTGGTTCTTGAGGTCCATCAGCGGTTGGCGAACGCCGGCCATCTCCGCATTCTCCTGCGGATGGGTCGTCATGTAGCCCTTGACCTGATCGGCCACCTGTTGCCGCGACAAGCCCTGCAGCGTGCCCATGAATGCGTTCAGGTCCG
>DATMEI010000568.1:0-5206 GCA_035556995.1 Streptomyces sp. | reverse complement strand
TCGACCAACTCCTGCCAGGCGCTGTGCATTTGACTGTCTCCGAGGGTCGTGCCGGGCCCCGGCGGAAGGTGCAACGAGGCGGTCGTGCGGGGTGGTTGGGAGTGGCGGGACACAGGTGTGACGCCGCTCACAACAGTCGTCGGGGAGTGACACCCTGATGCCCGCCGCAGTTCACCTTCCGTTCACCCGTCCTTCCTACGTTCATCGAGTCATCAACCTTCGACTGATTGTGCCTGGGTGAATGGAACACATCACGCTTCTCATCGGGATCGTGATCGTCACGGCCTTGGTGTTCGACTTTACGAACGGCTTCCACGACACGGCCAACGCCATGGCCACCACCATTTCCACCGGGGCACTCAAGCCCAAGACAGCGGTGGCGATGTCGGCGGTCCTCAACCTGCTCGGCGCGTTCCTGTCCGTCGAGGTGGCGAAGACCATCTCTTCGGGAATCATCGACGAAGGCTCCGGAATCCAGCCTGAAGTGATCTTCGCCGGCCTGATCGGCGCGATCATCTGGAATCTCCTGACATGGCTTGCTGGGCTTCCCTCCAGCTCCTCACACGCTCTGATGGGCGGCCTCCTCGGAGCCACGGTCGCCTCTGTCGGCTTCGGCGCCGTCAACGGCGGCACCGTGGTGATGAAGGTGCTCATCCCCGCTCTCGCTGCTCCGCTCGTCGCCGGGATCGCCGCTCTCGTCGCGACCCGCCTGACCTACCGGGCGGCGCGGAAGGCCGACGAGGAGCAGACAGCCAAGGGCTACCGGGCCGGGCAGATCACCTCTGCGGCTCTCGTCTCCCTCGCGCACGGCACCAACGACGCACAGAAGACCATGGGCGTCATCACGCTGGCGCTGATCACCGGTGGCGTGCTGGCCCCGCAGGCCGGCCCGCCGACGTGGGTGATCGCCTCCGCGGGAGTGGCCATCGCCCTGGGCACGTATCTGGGCGGCTGGCGGATCATCCGCACCATGGGCAACGGCCTCACCGACATCAAGCCGCCGCAGGGCTTCGCGGCCCAGACCAGCGCCGCGGTGACGATCCTGGCCTCCTCCCACATCGGTTTCTCACTCTCCACCACGCACGTCTGCTCCGGCGCCGTCATGGGCTCCGGGGTCGGCCGCAAGGGCGGCGTCGTGCGCTGGTCGACGGCAGCGCGGATGATCATGGGCTGGGGTCTGACGCTTCCGGCCTCCGCGCTGGTCGCCGCAGGCGCGGCGGTCCTGGCCGAGCAGGGCGACTGGGGCATCACCACGGTCGCGGTGCTCGCGCTGGCGATCAGCGGCGCCATCTGGCTGCTCTCGCGTCGCCAGCCGGTCGACCACACGAACGTCAACGACGTGGCACCGGCCGCGGCAGACGGGCAGGAGTCCGGCGGAGTTGTCACAGCCGCCTTCCAGGCCGTCGCACCGCCGCCCACCGTGAGGGCCGGCGACGCCGCGTCGGCCGAGCCCGAGCCGGCCGTCGGCCCCGAGGCCGCCGCCGTACCCGAGCAGCGCCCCGAGACCGAACGGCCACGGGCGGGCTCCACGCTCAGCTAGGGCGACGCCCGGCTGAACCGCAGACAGAACGACAAGAGACCGGACGCAGAGCGGCATCAGCCGGACCTCTGCCGGACATCAGACAGGGAAACGCTATGAGCATCGACTGGGCAGCGCTCGGCCAGGTATTCGGCGTCAGCCTCGTGGCCACGGTCGCCCTGGTGGGCGTCTTCACGCTCGGCATCGTGAACTCCTCCACCGGCAAGACACAGGGAGGCGGCGCCTCCACGGTCGCCCGCACCGGGGCGTACGCCTGCTACGCACTGTGCGCGGCAGCTGTGGCGTACGGCATCTACATCATCACCGCGCCGTGAGCGTCGCCGTACAAGCGGGCTCATAACAGCGGCGCCCACAGCGTCTTGAGGGGTACGGGCAGCGCCCGTACCCCTTCTCCGTGTGCATGCTCACACTCTCCCGCCGCAGGTCAGCGGCGAGTTGACGCCCCTTCCCGTACGTGGTGGACTGCCCGTTGCCCAACGGCGGCTGGAGAGGAAGCCGGTGAGAATCCGGCGCGGTCCCGCCACTGTCACCGGGGAGCGCACCCCACCCGAAGGTCACGGCCCACTCGTCACAGAGGGCTGGAAGGCCGGGGGACGCAGCGATCCGGGAGCCAGGAGACTCTCGCCGCCGGCACGTCGAGCCAGGGCGAGGACCCTGAGTGAGGACTCCGCCATGCGTGGCTTCTTGGCCGCACCCCTGCCCGCGCCCGCACATGCCACCGCGACCGCACCCGGACGTCCCGGCGGCGCCGCGTACCGCGACCGCGCCGCGCACCGTGACCGGCGTGCACCCGCGCCGTCCCTCCGAGGCACAACGGCACGCTGACGCATGCGAGTTCATCGCGCCTACGCCTGCGGCGCGGCCCTCGGACACCTTGGCGATCTGCTGCTGGGCGACCCGCACCGGGGGCATCCTGTGGCCGCCTTCGGACGGGCCGCCGCTGCTGCGGAGCGCGCCCTGTGGCGGGATTCGCGCGGCGCGGGCGCCGCACACACCGCCCTTTGCGTCGCAGGTGCCGCCGTCACGGCGGCAGCACTCTCGCGCGCGGTACGGAACACCGGCGGGGCTACCGCGGATGTGGCATTCAGAGCGGCGGTGACGTGGACCGTCCTGGGCGGCTCCGGTCTGGGCAGCGCGGCGCGCTCCGTCGGGGCGGCACTGGACGCGGGCGATGTCGAGGGCGCGCGGCGCCTGTTGCCGCAACTGTGCGGCCGTGACCCGGAGGCGCTCGACGCGGACGGCATCGCACGAGCCGTCGTCGAGTCGGTCGCGGAGAACACCTCGGACGCCGTCGTGGGTGCCCTCGTGTGGGGTGCCGTCGCCGGCGTGCCCGGCATGGCCGCCTTCCGTGCCCTGAACACGCTCGACGCGATGGTCGGCCACCGCTCCCCGCGCTACCGGCACTTCGGGTGGGCAGCGGCCAGGCTGGACGACCTGGCGGGGTGGCCGGGTGCACGCCTGACGGCTGTGCTCGCCGCGCTCGCCGGTCCGTATCCGCGCGGTGCTGTACGTGCCTGGCGCAGCGACGCACACAGGCACCCGAGCCCCAACGCCGGTCCCGTGGAAGCCTCGTTCGCGGGTGCGCTGGGCGTGCGGCTGGGCGGGACCCTCAGCTACGGGGGGCGTACCGAGCACAGGCCGGTGCTCAACTCCGCGGGGCGCGCCGTGCGCACCGGGGACATCGCAAGTGCCGTACGGGTCTCGCGCCGCGTCGGTGTGCTCGCGCTGGTGCTCACCACGGCCGCGGGCGTGGGCGGACGGCTCGCTGTGGCCTGCGCGCGGGCCAGAAGGGGGAGTTGTTCCAGGTGACCGGTAAGCGTACGCACGTGCACGCGCTCGGCGGCGGACTGCTCGTCGCGGGTACGACCTCCGACGCGGGCAAGAGCGTGGTGACGGCGGGGATCTGCCGCTGGCTCGCACGCAAGGGTCTGAAGGTCGCGCCCTTCAAGGCGCAGAACATGTCGCTGAATTCGTATGTGACGCGCGAGGGTGCCGAGATCGGACGGGCCCAGGCGATGCAGGCCGCTGCCGCGCGCACCGAGCCGAGCGCGCTGATGAACCCCGTGCTGCTCAAGCCCGGCAGCGACCGCAGCAGCCAAGTCGTGCTGCTGGGCAGGGCAGTCGGTGAACTGAGCGCCGCCGGCTACCACTCGGAGAGGCAGGAGAAACTCCTCGGCACGGTCACCGACTGCCTGTCCGAGCTGCGACGTACGCACGACGCGGTGATCTGTGAGGGCGCGGGAAGCCCGGCTGAGATCAACCTGCGGCGCACCGACATCGTGAACATGGGGCTGGCGCGCAGCGCCCGGCTGCCGGTGGTGGTCGTCGGCGACATCGACCGGGGTGGTGTCTTCGCCTCCTTCTTCGGCACGACGGCGCTGCTGGCCGGGCGGGACCAGGAACTCCTCGCCGGGTATGTCGTGAACAAGTTCCGCGGCGATGTGGCGCTGCTGGAGCCGGGGTTGGAGATGCTGCGCGGGCTCACGGGGCGGCCCGTACTGGGTGTGCTGCCCTGGCAGCAGGGCCTGGGCATCGACGAGGAGGACGGGCTGCGCATCTCCCTGCGTGGGACCGTACGGGAGTCGGCGACGGCACAGCCTCACGGAACGGACGTGCTGCGCATCGCAGTTGTGCCGGTGCCGCTGATGTCGAACTTCACGGACGTCGACGCTCTGGCCGCCGAGCCGGGCGTCGTCGTGCGGTTCACCGACCGTCCCGAGGAGCTGTCCGACGCCGACCTGGTGGTGCTGCCCGGCACGCGCGGGACCGTACGGGCCCTCGAGTGGGTGCGCGAGCGCGGCCTCGCGGACGCACTGCGGCGGCGGGTGGCCGAGGGGCGGCCCGTGCTGGGCATCTGCGGCGGTTTCCAGATGCTGGGTGAACGGATCGAGGACGACGTCGAATCACGGGCAGGCACCGTGGACGGGCTGGGACTGCTGCCGGTACGGGTCCGCTTCGCCCAGGACAAGACCCTTGCCCGGCCGGTGGGTTCGGCGCTCGGCGAGTACGCGGAGGGCTACGAGATCCATCACGGCGTCGCCGAAGTGCTGGGCGGCGACGCCCTGTTCAGCGACGCGCGAGGAGAGAGCCTGGACGGCTGCAGGGCGGGGCCGGTGTGGGGGACGCACTGGCACGGGTCGCTGGAGAGCGACGGCTTCCGGCGGGCCTTTCTGCGCCGTGTGGCCGCGGACGCGGGGCGTACGGGTTTCGTACCGGCGCCCGGCACGGACTTCGCGGCGCTGCGCGAGGAACAACTGGATCGCCTGGGCGATCTCATCGAAGAACACGCCGATACGAACGCGCTGCTGCGGCTGATCGAGTCGGGCCCGCCTCCGGGTCTGCCGTTCATCGCCCCGGGAGCGCCCGATGTCCGAGACGCGGGAGCGAACTCATGAGCACCATACGGAGCCCCTACCCCTTCTCAGCGATCGTGGGCATGTCCGACCTGCGGCTGGCGCTGCTGCTCAACGCGGTCTCCCCCGCGGTCGGCGGCGTCCTCGTACGCGGCGAGAAGGGGACCGCGAAGTCGACGGCCGTACGGGCGCTGGCGACGCTGATGCCCGAGGTCGCGGTCGTGTCCGGCTGCCGGTTCTCCTGCGACCCGTCCGCTCCCGACCCGGACTGCCCCGACGGGCCGCACGAGGCGGGCGGGGGACGCATGCGGTC
>DATMEI010000567.1:0-5382 GCA_035556995.1 Streptomyces sp. | reverse complement strand
GCGGGCGAGGTGGTAGGCGGTGGTGGCCCCTGCGGGGCCGGCGCCGACAACGATCACATCGGCGGTCCGCTCGGAGGTGACGGTCTCGGTCACAAACACTCCCGCAAAGGCTGGGTACTGGGCATTGGCAGTCTAAGAGGCCCGTTCCGGTTGCCGTACGCCGCGGTGCAGTGCGACCACGCCGCCCGTCAGATTCCGCCAGGCCACCTTCGTCCAGCCTGCCTTCTGCAGACGGCTCGCCAGCGCGGGCTGGTCCGGCCAGTCGCGGATGGACTCGGCGAGGTAGACGTACGCGTCCGGGCTGGACGAGACGGCCCTGGCGACCGGCGGCAGGGCCCGCATCAGATACTCGGTGTAGACGGTGCGGAACGGTGCCCAAGTGGGGTGGCTGAACTCGCAGATCACGACCCGGCCGCCCGGCGCGGTGACGCGGTGCAGCTCGCGGAGGGCGGAGTCGGTGTCCTGGACGTTGCGCAGCCCGAAGGAGATGGTCACGGCGTCGAACGCCCCGTCGCGGAACGGCAGTCGGGTCGCGTCGCCCGCCGTGAAGGGCATCCACGGATGCCGCTGCTTGCCCTCCGCCAGCATCCCGAGGCTGAAGTCACAAGGCACCGTGTACGCGCCTGCCTCGACGAACGGCAGCGAGGACGTACCCGTACCGGCGGCGAGGTCCAGCACGCGCTCACCGGGCCGCGCGTCGACGGCACGGGCCACAGCCCGCCGCCAGAGCCGCGCCTGCCCGAGGGAGAGCACATCGTTGGTGAGGTCGTAGCGCGCGGCGACATCGTCGAACATCGCGGCGACTTCGTGCGGCTGCTTATCGAGGGATGCGCGGGTCACGAGGGTCATTGTGTCCCGTTGCACTCCGAGCCGGAGCGCCGGGGGCGCGCCACGCCCCGAGAACCCGTGAGCCACGGCCCACTTGGGGGCAGCGGCCCCCCGGAGCACCCCGGGCCCGGCCCGGCCGACCGGGACCGGCACACGGCCTCCGGCCCCCCAGGGCGGCACCGCGAAGCGGGCGTCTGCGGCGTGCGGCGCGATGCGCATCGAGCCGGAGCGGCGAGGGCCGAGCGGCGCGACCGCCCTCCCAGCCACAGCGCCGGGAGCGCGCCGCGCCCCGAACCGCGACGCACCGAGCACCCCGTGAACCACGCCCACCTGAGGCACAGCCCAGGCAGAGCACCCTCTGCGCAATCCGGCCGAGCCGGGGACGGCTCACGGGCTTCGGCCGCCCGCCGAGGGCGGCGCCGCGAAGCGGGCGCCTGAGCCTGCGGCGTGGGACTTCCAGCAAGCCCCACGCGCACGCGACCCGGGCACGGACCGGCAGAGGTCTCAGCCGTGGGCGAAGCCGCGAGCGGTGGCCGAACGCACGGTTCCACTGCGATCGGGGGGAGCCCGCAAGGCGTTCGTCGCGCGTACCGGCGCAGGCCCGGGGCGCCCCGGGAACACCCCGGCAGCGCCGGGGTGTTCGGGCACGGGTCCACCCGGCGAAGCCGGTGGACCGCATGCATGCCGGGCCGCCAGGCCCAGGGGTCAAACCCGGGCCGCCAGGCCCGGGAAACCAGGCTCCCCGCCCGGGAGGGCTACTTCGCCTCGATCAGGTTGAGTTCCGGGTGGGCGCTGCCCCCGGCGATCGCCGTCGAGGAGAAGTGCGAGACCACGCGGTCGTCGGCGGGGTCGTCTGCCGGGTCGTCGTGCACCACCAGGTGCTCGTACGTCGTGCTCCGCTGGGCCGGTACGCGGTCCGCCGCGCGGATGAGTTCGAGGAGCTCCATCCGGTTGGAGCGGTGCTTCGCGCCGGCCGAGGAGACCACGTTCTCCTCCAGCATCACCGAACCGAGGTCGTCGGCGCCGTAGTGCAGCGAGAGCTGTCCGACCTCCTTGCCGGTCGTCAGCCAGGAGCCCTGGATGTGCGCGACGTTGTCGAAGAAGAGCCGTGCGATGGCGATGAGGCGCAGGTACTCGAAGAGGGTGGCCTGCGTCTGGCCCTTCAGGGTGTTGTTCTCCGGCTGGTACGTGTAGGGGATGAACGCGCGGAAGCCGCCCGTACGGTCCTGCACGTCCCGGATCATCCGCAGGTGCTCGATCCGCTCGGCGTTGGTCTCGCCGGTGCCCATCAGCATCGTGGAGGTGGACTCGACGCCGAGGTTGTGGGCCGTCTCCATGATCTCCAGCCAGCGCTCGCCGGATTCCTTGAGCGGGGCGATGGCCTTGCGTGCCCGCGCCGGCAGCAACTCGGCGCCCGCGCCCGCGAAGGAGTCCAGGCCGGCGGCGTTGATGCGGCGGATCGCCTCCTCGGGCGTCACACCGGAGATCCGCGCCATGTGCTCCACCTCGGACGCGCCGAGCGAGTGGATCACCAGCTGCGGGAACTGCTGCTTGATCGCCGCGAAGTGCTCCTCGTAGTACTCCACGCCGTAGTCCGGGTGGTGGCCGCCCTGGAACATGATCTGGGTGCCGCCCAGCTCCACCGTCTCCGCGCAGCGCCGCAGGATGTCGTCCAGGTCGCGCGTCCATACGTCCTCGCTCTTGGGAGAGGCGTAGAAGGCGCAGAACTTGCAGGCGGTGACGCAGGAGTTGGTGTAGTTGATGTTCCGCTCGATGATGTACGTCGCGATGTGCTCCGTACCCTCGTACCGCTTGCGACGGACGGCGTCGGCCGCCGCGCCGAGCGCGTGCAGCGGGGCCGAGCGGTAGAGGTCGAGCGCTTCCTCGGGGGTGATGCGGGCGCCCTCGGCGGCACGGTCGAGTACGGACTGACGGTGGGCGGTCTCAGGCACCGGGGCGTCCCTCCGAAGATGGCTGATCGGTATTTCCTGACTCGGCCAGCGTACGCCAGGGCTTCATTCCGCCTTACGGAGCGTGGCCTTGGCCTCTTCCGCGCCCGCGCCCGGGGCGGAGTAGGTGAGCGTGCCGTTGTCGCGGAGGGTGAACTCGACGCGCTCGCCGTCGGCACACACCGGCGGTCTCCCGGGTGCGGACGCCGTCGTCCGCAGCTTCGTGGGGGCGGCGGACTCCAGTTCGTAGTCCCCGTCGCACGGGACTCCCGCCTCGCTGGGGCCACCGTGGCCGACGCGCTGCCCGACCTCGCCCTGCTCGAAGGTGATGCGCATCGTCCCGCCGGACGCTCCGCTCTTCAGGGTCAACTCGCCCTTCCAGGTGCCGAGGAAGGGGCTCGGCACGTCTGTGCTCGGTTGTCCCTGTGACGGGGCGTCCTTGTCGGCACCGGCGCCCGCGCCCGCGTCCCCGTCGCCGCCGGTGCCGGGGAGGAGCCGGAAGAAGTACGAGCTGAAGAGTGCGACCGCCAGCACACAGGCCGCCGTGAGGACGAGCGTGCAGCTGATCTGCCGCTTGCTGCGCTCCGCGCGGGCGGTCACGGCGAAGCCGGGGGAAGCGGGGGGAGCGGCGAAGCCGGGGGAAGCGCTGTCGACCGCCCCGGGCGGCTCGTACGTCGGGAGCGGCCCCTCGGAGGGTGTCGTGAACGGCACCGGTCCGGACTGCGGCCCCGTGTCCGGAGCGGGCCGGGCGGTTCCGCCGGGCCCGGTCCCGTTCTCCTCCGGTTCGAGGTCGAGCAGTTCCACCGCCCGTCTGCTGATCTGCTCCACGATCGGACCCGGCAGCCAGCCGCTCCGCATCAGCTCCGCGGCTCCGTCGCCGGCCCCCGCCCCCGGCCCCGCGCCCGCCCCCGCCAGCCGCTGTGCGAGCTGGTCGGGCTGCGGCCGGTCCTGCGCGTGCTTGGCGAGGCAGGCGGCGACCAGTTCACGCAACTCGCCGTCCAGTCCGTCCAGTTCGGGCTCTTCGTGCACGACTTTGTAGAGCAGCGCCGCCGAGACCTCCCCCTGGAAGGGCGCTTGGCCCGTCGCCGCGTACGCCAGCACCGCACCGAGCGAGAAGACGTCAGAGGGGTACGTCACGCCCTTGCCCAGAACCTGCTCGGGCGACATGTAGCCCGGCGAACCGATCGACACCCCGGAGGAGGTGAGCGACGCGGTGCCGTCGGCGGCACGGGCGATGCCGAAGTCGATCAGCCGCGGCCCTCGCGGCGTGAGCATCACGTTGGACGGCTTGACGTCGCGGTGCACCAGCCCGAGCCGGTGCACATGTCGCAGCGCCTCCGCGAGGCCCGCGCCCAGCACCCGCAGGGACGTCTCCGGCAGCGGGCCGTGCCCGGTGACCGCCTGCTGCAGTGAGGGGCCCGCGACGTAGCCGGTCGCCACCCAGGGCGTGGGGGCGTCCGGATCGGCGTCCAGGACGGGGGCTGTCCAGACGTCGCCGACACGTCGTGCCGAGGCCACCTCCCGGCGGAAGCGCTCGCGGAACTGCTCGTCGGCCGAGAAGTGCTGATGTACGGCCTTGACCGCGACCGTGCGGCCACTCGCCGTACGGGCCAGATAGACCCTGCCCATGCCGCCCGCGCCGAGTCGGCGCAGTAGCCGGAATGGCCCGATCGCGCGCGGATCGTCGGGCTCGAGCGGCTGCATCCCCGTGTCCCCCCACCTGTGGACTGCCGCCCCCAGCTTAGAGCTTGGCCTTCGCGCCGAGCAGTGGGTCAGCTCGGCTCGTGCAGCAATTCGACCCGCACGTCTGCCGGGTAGTCGCCGGTGTCCGCGGTGCGCCGTACGAACTCCGCGACCCCCTGCAGCTGCTGCCTGCCGAAGCGGAAGTCGAGCGTGGTGAAGTACCGCTCCAGCACGGGCGGTTCGAAGACCTCCCAGCGCGCGGCGTGCTCGGCGACCTTGGCGACCTCGTCCAGGGCGAGGTCGCGGGAGGCGAGGAAGGCGCGGTGCACGTCAGCCACGGTCTCCGGGCAGCGCGCCAGATAGTCGCGGCGGACTGCCCAGACCGCCATGACGAACGGCAGCCCGGTCCACTCCTTCCACAGCTGACCGAGGTCGTGGACCTCCAGACCGGAGTCGGGCAGGTTCCGCAGGTACGCGCGCAGGCCGACATCGCCGATCACCACGGCGGCGTCCGCCTCCCGCATCATGAGCCCGAGGTCGGGCTCGCACGTGAAGTACTCGGGCTGCACGCCGAAGCGTTCCGAGAGCAGCAGCCGGGCCAGCCGTACGGACGTGCGCGAGGTGGACCCGAGGGCGACCTTGGCGCCGTCCAGCTGGTCCAGGGGCACGCGCGAGACGATCTCGCACGACATCACCGGGCCGTCGCAGCCGACCGCGATATCGGGCAGCGCCACGAGCTCGTCGGCATTCTTGAGGAATTCGACCAAGGTGACGGGACCGATATCGAGATCCCCGCTCACCAACTGGTCACTCAGCTTTTCGGGGGTGTCCCGCGTCAGCTCCAGATCGAGCAGAGAGCCGGTGTGGACAAGGCCCCAGTAGAGCGGCAGACAGTTGAGGAACTGGATGTGCCCGACCCGGG
>DATMEI010000566.1:0-9318 GCA_035556995.1 Streptomyces sp. | reverse complement strand
GGCGGAGCTGACGCAGTACGGCGGCCTGGACGACCGTCCGCGCATCGTCGTCCTCAACAAGGTCGACATCCCCGACGGCCAGGATCTCGCCGACATCATCCGGCCCGACCTCGAAGCCCGTGGCTACCCGGTGCTCGAGGTCTCGGCCATCTCCCGGCACGGCCTCAAGGAACTCTCCTTCGCCCTCGCCAAGATCATCGACGAGGCGCGTGCCGCCCGTCCCGAGACGGAGTCGACCCGCGTCGTCATCCGTCCCAAGGCCGTGGACGACGCGGGTTTCACCGTCACCAAGGAGGCCGACGGCCTCTACCGCGTGCAGGGTGAGAAGCCCGAACGCTGGGTCCACCAGACCGACTTCAACAACGACGAGGCGGTGGGCTATCTCGCCGACCGTCTCAACCGCCTCGGTGTCGAGGACGAGTTGGTGAAGGCGGGCGCGCGCGAGGGCGACGGCGTCGCCATCGGCAGCGAAGACGACGCGGTCGTCTTCGACTGGGAGCCGACGATGGCGGCGGGCGCGGAGATGCTGGGCCGCCGCGGCGAGGACCACCGCATGGAGGCCCCCCGCCCCGCCGAGCAGCGGCGCCGTGACCGCGAGGCGGAGCGGGACGAAGTGCTGGGCGAATACAAGGACTTCGACCCGTTCGAGGGTTAGGCCGGCCTGCCGCCCTGGGGCTACTGCCGAGTGGGCCGTCGCCGGTCGTCGATGTCGGCCCAGCGGTCGTCGACGACGTAGACGGCTTCCTTGATTCCGGGCTGCCGCAGCCAGTCGTGCGGGAAGCCGAGCGGCACGGCGCTGACCTCGTCGAGCCGGGCGACGGCGTCGGCGCCGAGTTCGACATCGACGACGCCGAGACTGTCGGTGAGCTGGCCGGGTTTGCTGACCCCGATGATCGGAATGATGTTGCCGGGCTGGGCTCGGAGCCAGGCGAGCGACACCTGTGCCGGGCTCCAGCCCCCTTGCCCGGCGATCTCCTCCACGGCGGTGATGATCTCGTCCTCGGCGCTGTCCGCACCGTTGCCGGTGCGGTCCTTGCCGCCGAGCCTGCCGCGTGCGGTCGGTCCCCAGGCGAGCACCGTCATGTCGAAGGCGCTTGCCTGCGGGAGCAGTTCACGCTCCGGCGTCCGCTCCAGCAGGTTGTACTTCAGCTGCGAACCGGCGAAGCACGTCCATCCCTTCAGCTCGGCGAGCGTGTTCGCTTGCGCGATCTCCCAGGCCGGCCAGTCGGAAGCCCCGATGTAGAGCACCTTCCCGGCACGTACGAGGTCGTCCAGCGCGCGCATGACTTCCTCGACGGGGGTGAAGGTGTCGCGCGCGTGCACCCACAGCACGTCGATGTAGTCGGTACGCAGCCGCCTGAGGCTCGCCTCCACCGACTGCACGAGGTTCTTGCGGTGGTTGCCCGCCGCGTTCACATCACCCTCGCGGGTCGCGAGGGTGTACTTGGTGGCCAGGACGAAGCTGTCCCTGCGGCCTTCGAGAAGCTCGCCGAGAATGGTCTCCGACTCGCCGCCGGTGTAGGCGTTGGCCGTGTCGATGAAGTTGCCGCCCGCGTCGGCGTAGACGTCGAGGATCTGCCGGCTGGTATCCCTGGGGTCGCCCCAGCCCCAGTCGCTGCCCATGGTCATGGCGCCGAGGCTCAGCTCGCTCACCCGCAGGCCGGTCCTGCCGAACAGTCTGTAACGCAAGAGGTCCCCCTCAGTCAGGTCGTACGCCCGACGCTAGAGGTTGAACCCCAGTTCAAGGCAAGCGGCCCTCACCTTGTCGGGACGAGCCATGGCTCCTGGGGGAGGGGACTGCCGGTCTCGAGGAAGGACTTGAGGTTGGACAGCACCGCCGCCCAGCCCTGGGCCGCCTGCTCCTGTTCGGCGGCGTCCGTCAAGTTCTCGTGCGTGACGGTGAGCCGGACGATCTCCTCGTACGGTTCGATGTCGAAGGTGACCTGCGAAGGCTCGCCCGGCGACTCCGTATGGGGGTCGGCCCACGTCGTCACCAGGCGCTTCGGGGGTTCGCTCTCCAGCACCGTCCCGACGACGTCGGCGATGCCCGAACCGTCCGTACGCCGGTGTTCCCAGGCGGAGCCCGTCTGCCAGTCGGAGATGTTGCTGTGGCCCCAGTACGCGCCGGTGGCTTCGGCGTCGGTCAGGGCCTGCCAGACCTTCTCCGGGGTGCTCTCGATGTAGGTGACGTATACGAACGCCGGCTTGTCGGTCATTGCTCTCTCCGCTCGTTGCTTCAGCTCGCTGAGCGCCCGCAGGCGTGGGCGCTCGAACTTGTCGATCCACCGTTCCTGCATGCTGTGGAGGGGCACCGGATTGAGGTAGTGGAGCTTCTCCCTGCCCCGCCGCACCGTGCTGACCAGGTTCGCGGCTTCCAGAACCGCCAGATGCTGCGTCGCCGCCTGGCGGCTCATCTCCAGGCGCTCGCAGAGCTCGCCGAGCGTCTGGCCGTTGTGTTCGTGCAGCCGGTCCAGCAGATAGCGCCGGGTCTGGTCGGCCAGGGCTTTGAAGACCTTGTCCATGTCGGTGCTCACACCTCAATCATGCAGGTAAATACTTGCATGTCAATTCCGGGCGTCATCCGGTCGCGGGGGCGTGCTCTTCGTCGGCAGGGGTTGGTGAGCGAGTCCGGCTCAGTGCGGTTCAGTCCGGAGCTGCCGGTGTGATGTGGCTCAGCGCGCACAGCCAGCGGCCGTCCCGCTTTACGAACACATCCGTCGTCCACTCGTCGGCGTCGAAGCGACGGCCCAGGTGGTGCGCCGTGTTCGTCACCCGTGCGGTGAGGACCGCGGTGTCGCCGTAGATCCGCACACGGGGCTCGCTCACGACGTCCATGGCGGAGTGGGTGAGCTCCCCGGACTCGACGACGGCGAGGAAATGTTCCCTGGGGGAGACGCCCGACTCGGAGACGATCACCCACTCGTCGGTCATGAAGTGGGCAATGCGTGCGGCGTCGTTGGAGACGATCGCAGCCGACCAGTCCTCCGCCACGGCGACGAGCTGGGCGTGAGCCGCGTCGTTCTCCGGGCCGTTCGGGGATGCGCCTGGGTTGTTGTCGACCACCGCTCGATCGTAGTCGAGAGTCCGGGTTTGTGACCTTTTGCAGAGCTTCGTAAATGTGGTGCAGCGTGCCTGCGGGGCGCGATAGCGTCCGCGCGCATGACACCTCCCCGCGTTCGTCCTCCTTTCGACGCCGATGAGCGGACCCAACTCGTCGGCTGGCTCGACATGCAGCGAGCGGTCATCCACTGGAAATGCGAAGGGTTGTCGGAGACGGACGCGCACCGGTCCGTCCTTCCGGCCTCGCCGTACATGACGATGGCCGGTGTCGTCTCCCACATGCGCTGGGTCGAGCACTGCTGGTTCGAGGTGCTGCTGCTCGGACGCCCCGCGGTGGGGCCTCAGTTCGACGACGGGCCCGAGGCCGCCGACATGATGGTCGAAGGCATCCCTCTCGCGCAGCTCCTCGGTGAGTACGAGCAGCAGTGCGCGGTGTCGAACGAGATCATCGCGTCCCATTCGCTTCAAGACGCGGGACAGCACCCGGACTTCGGGGCCTCGCAGACGAATCTGCGGTGGATTCTGTTCCACATGATCGAGGAGACCGCCCGTCATGCCGGGCACGTGGACGTCATACGGGAGCTTCTCGACGGTGAAAAGGGCTACTACTGATGCGGTCCAGGGGGACTTGGGAATGAGCGAGGACGGACAGCCCGACCACGGGGCCGGACGGGCGGCGGCCGTCGTTCCGCCGATCGACGCGGCACTGGTGCGGCGGCTGATCGCGGGGCAGTTTCCCGAGTGGGCCCGACTTCCCGTCAGGCCCGTCGACTTCGGCGGCAACGACAACCGGACCTTTCATCTCGGAGACCGCATGACCGTGCGGCTCCCGAGCGCGCCGGGATACGCCGCGCAAGTCGACAAGGAGCAGCAGTGGCTGCCGGTGCTTGCGCCGCACCTGCCGCTGCCCGTACCCGCACCGATCGCGAAGGGGCTGCCCGCCGAGGGCTATCCGTTCAACTGGTCCGTGATCCGGTGGATAGAGGGTCAACCTGCGGGTGTCGGACGCATCGACGACGTGACCGAATTCGCCGTGGCGCTCGCGGAGTTCCTGCTCGCACTGCAACGGGCCGACACGGCGGGCGGCCCGGCCGCGGGGGCGCACAGCGCATACCGCGGCGCCTCGCTGAAGATCTACGACGCGGAGACGCGGCGTGCGATCGAGGAGTTGGGCAGCCGGATTCCCGGCGACGTGGCGACCGCGGTGTGGGAGACGGCCCTTCAGGCCACCTGGCAGGGCCCGCCGGTCTGGTTCCACGGGGACGTCGCGGTCGGCAACCTGCTCGTACGGAACGGGCAGTTGGCTGCCGTCATCGACTTCGGATGCTCGGGCTTCGGCGACCCGGCATGCGACATGACGATCGCCTGGACGCTTCTGTCCGGCGAGAGCCGACGCGCCTTCCGGGAGACGCTGGGCGTCGACCCGGCGACGTGGGCGAGGGGCCGCGGCTGGACGCTGTGGAAGGCGCTGATCGTCCTGGCCGACCCCGGCTCTGCGCACGCTGCGTGGGCTCAGCGGAGCCTCGACAACGTGCTCGATGAGTTCGAGCAGGGCACCGGCAGCTAACCGGACTCCGGCCCGGTCTCCGTGGAATCCAGGACTGAGTGGACGACGTCCTGGTGGAAGCCGCGGATGTGGGCCTCCACGAGATCCCCGGCCCGCTCGCCGTCCTTGGCCGCGATGGCGTCGTAGACGCCATGGTGCTCCGCCCGCAGCCGGGTCGCGACGGCTTCCCAGTCCGGGAGCTTGTGGAACGCGCTGAGCAGGGTGTGCCGTACCGCGCTGCGGACAGCGATCGTCATGTCCGCCACCAGCCGGTTGCCTCCGGCTTCGGCGATGGCGACGTGGAACGCCGTGTCGCTGTCGTTGAACTCTTCGAGGGCCAGGCCCTGTTGATCCATGCGCAGGAGATGCTCGCGCATGCGGGCGAGATCGTCTTCGGTTGCCCGTTCGGCCGCGAGGCGGGCGCTGGACCGTTCCAGAGTGGCGCGTGCCTCGGCGACGTCGTTGTGCGGGAAGTTGGCAAGCGCCATGTGGAGGCGGAGGAGCTGGGTGAGGCCCTCGCTGGGCATGGCGGCGATCACGCTGCCGGATGCGGGCCCTGTGCCCACGCGGGAGCGCAGCACGCCCTGGGCTTCCAGTACGCGTAGCGCTTCCCGTACGGCGGCCCTGCTCACGCCGAGCAGCTCGACCAGTTCCCGTTCGGGTGGCAGGCGGTCGCCCACGCGCAGGTTGCCGGCCAGGATCTGCTCCTCGATCCGGGCGAGGACGAGCTCGAAGGTACGAGAGCGCGGCACCGGCTCCCAGGCCGCGGTCGTCTGAGCCATGGAAAGCCCTTTCACCCGGTGAGGGCCGCATTGCTGCGGCTCGCAGTCTCCGTCAGTCAGCCTCTGATCATAGCTTGAGGCACCCACTGATTGGTCGGACCAAGTCTATTTGCTGTGACGTAGCTCTGGACAGTGCGCTCTGCGGCTGCTTAGCGTGAGGCAACCAAAGCATGGTCTGACCAAGGTCCCATTGTGAGGGTCGCATGTACCAGCCCGATCTGTCCCCCGTCGCCGACAGCCTCGCCCTGTCCTCGCTCATCGCCGCCGTGCCGCTCCTCCTGCTCTTCGTCCTGCTCGGCGGCTTCCGGCTGAAGGCGCACTGGGCCGGCCTCGCATCTCTTGCCACGGCGGCCGGCATCGCCGTGGCCTGCTATGACATGCCCGCGGGCCTCGTGGCGCTGTCGGCGAGTGAAGGGGCGGCCTTCGGCCTCTTTCCGATCATGTGGATCGTGGTCACCGCGATCTGGGTCTACCAACTGACCGTCGTCAGCGGCCGGTTCGAGGATCTGCGCCGGGCATTCGGCCTGATCAGCGACGACCCCCGGGTCCAGGTGGTGATCATCGCCTTCTGCTTCGGGGGACTGCTGGAGGCGCTCGCCGGATTCGGCGCCCCGGTGGCGATCACCGGCGTCATGCTCATGGCGCTCGGCTTCGCCCCCGTACGTGCGGCGATCACCGTCCTGGTCGCCAACACGGCGCCCGTCGCCTTCGGCGCCATCGCGATTCCGATCATCACGGCGGGGGAGCTGACCAAGATCCCGTACACCGAGATCGGTGCGTACGTGGGCCGGCAGACGCCGTTGATCGCCCTCTTCGTGCCGCTGCTGCTCGTCGCGCTCGTCGACGGCCGTCGCGGTATCCGCCAGACCTGGCCGGTCGCGGCTGTGTGCGGTGCGGTGTTCGCGGTCGCGCAGTTCGTCAGTGCCAACTACGTCTCGGTGGAGCTGACCGACATCATCGCCTCGCTCGCGGCGCTGGCGGCAGTGGTCCTCTTCCTGCGCGTGTGGACGCCGCAGGGCGGCGAGGAGGCCAGGGCCGGCCTGGAGGGGGACGGCGATTCCGGACGCGACCGAAGCGGGAGCGGGAGTGGGATTGAGGGCGAGGGCGCCGGGGCGGGCGCCGACTCGGGTGACGGCTCGGGCAAGCCGGCCGGGGGCGCGGATGCCGCTGCCGCAACCACGACCCGGACCCGCACGGACCCGGACCGCGTAGCGGCTGAGGTCCGCGGCAACCCCTCCCGTACGGTCATGGCGTTCCTGCCGTACCGCATCGTGATCGCCGTCTTCTCGGTGGCCAAACTGTGGGCGCCCGCAAAAAAGTTCCTCGCGTCCAGCGATCTCAAGATCAGCTGGCCCGGGCTCGACGGCCAGGTCCTCACTGCCGCGGGCGAGGCCTCCACCACGACCGTCTACACCTTCCCGTGGCTTTCCTCGCCGGGCACACTGCTGCTGCTGTCGGGGCTGGCGGTCGCCGTCGCCTACCGGGTGAGTGCGGCGAGCGCGGCCCGCGAGTTCGCCGCCACGGTGGTCAAGCTGCGCTGGGCCCTGCTCACCGTCGCATCCGTCCTCGCGCTCGCCTACGTCATGAACCTCTCCGGGCAGACCATCACCATCGGCACGTGGATCGCCGGGACGGGCGCCGCGTTCGCCTTCCTCTCGCCGATCCTCGGCTGGCTGGGCACCGCCGTCACCGGATCCGACACGTCCGCCAACGCCCTGTTCGCGACCCTTCAGCAGGCCGCGGGGCACAAGGCCGGGCTCGATCCGACGCTGCTTGTCGCCGCCAACACATCGGGCGGCGTCGTCGGCAAGATGATCAGCCCGCAGAACCTGACGATCGCCGCCACCGCCGTCGGCCTCGTCGGCAAGGAATCCGTCCTGTTCCGGGGCGCGATCAAGTGGAGCCTGCTGCTCCTGCTGTGCATGTGCGTGCTGGTCTACCTGCAGTCGGGCGTACTCGCCTGGATGCTCCCGTAGCGCCAAGTCCCTTGGCTCCCCGCCCCCTTGGCTCCCGGCCCCCTGACTTCCCGTAACTGCCCGGCAGGCGCTGTCCGGCGCCTCTCGTGCACAGGAGGAATCATCATGCGCGTCGCCCTGTTCATCACATGCCTGGCCGACACCATCGCCCCGGCGACCGGCCGTGCGGTGGTGACGCTGCTGGAACGGCTGGGCTGCGAAGTGGATTTCCCGCAGTCGCAGACCTGCTGTGGGCAGATGCACTTCAACACCGGTTACCAGCGGGAGTGCGTGCCGCTCGTGCGGCGTTTCGCCGACACCTTCGCCGGTTACGACGCCGTCGTGACGCCGTCGGGCTCGTGCGCAGCCATGGTGCGCGAGTATCACGGGCAGGTGGCCGGAATGGCGGACGACGCCCGGCTGTCCGCCGCCGTGAAGGCCACGCCGCCCGTCTACGAACTGTCCGAGTTCCTCGTCCAGGTACTCCAAGTGACCGATGTCGGGGCCTACTTCCCGCACCGGGTCACGTACCACCCGACGTGCCACTCGCTGCGCCTGCTCGGCGTGGGCGACGCCCCGACGGCTCTGCTGCGCGCCGTACGCGGCATCGATCTGGTCGAACTGCCCGCGTCCGACCAGTGCTGCGGCTTCGGCGGCACCTTCGCGCTCAAGAACGCCGATACGTCGGTGGCGATGTGTGCGGACAAGGTGCGGCATGTGATGGGGACCGGAGCCGAAGTGCTGTGCGCGGGCGACAACTCCTGCCTGACGCACATCGGCGGAATGCTCTCCCGGCTGTGTGCGGGCGTCCGCACAGTGCACCTTGCCGAAATTCTCGCCGCCACCGAGGCGGAACCGGGAGAGGCGGGCAGGCTGCCGCCTTCCCGCCCTGCCCCGGCCGTTCCGACTTCCCCGACTGTCCGGAACAGCTCGGAAAGGGTGAAGTCCTCATGAGCGACGGGACGTTCCTCGGCATGCCGCCCTTCCCCGGCGCCGCGAAAGACGCGCTCGCCGACACACAGCTGCGCAGCAACCTCGCGCATGCCACCGACACCATCCGCGGTAAACGGGCCGACGCAGTCGGCGAGTTGGACGACTGGCAGGAACTGCGCGAGGCCGGGCGCGCCCTCAAGGAACGCATCCTGCGCCACCTGGACGGCTACCTGCTGCAACTCGAGGAGCGGGTGACCGCCGCCGGCGGCCAGGTGCACTGGGCGCGCGACGGGGAGGAGGCCAACCGGATCGTCGTAGACCTCGTACAGGGCACGGGGGAGCGGGAGGTGGTCAAGATCAAGTCGATGGCGACCCAGGAGATCGGCCTGAACGAGGCGCTGGAGGCCGAGGGGATCGCCGCGTGGGAGACCGACCTCGCCGAACTGATCGTCCAGCTCGGCCAGGACCTCCCCTCGCACCTCCTGGTGCCGGCGATTCACCGCAACCGGGCGGAGATCAGGGAGATCTTCCTGCGTGCCATGGGCGAGTACGGCATCGCCGCCCCGGCCGAACTCAGTGACGACCCGGCGGAGTTGGCGGAGGCGGCCCGGCGTCATCTGAGGGAGAAGTTCCTGCGCGCGAAGGTCGGAATATCGGGAGCTAACTTCCTGGTGGCCGACACCGGTACCGCGGTCGTGGTGGAGTCCGAGGGCAACGGGCGTATGTGCCTCACGCTCCCCGAGACCCTGATCTCCGTGGTCGGCATCGAGAAGATCGTGCCGACGTGGCAGGACCTGGAGGTCTTTCTGCAGCTCCTTCCGCGTTCCTCCACCGGCGAGCGTATGAACCCCTACACCTCCACCTGGACAGGGACCGCGGCCGGGGACGGGGCCGGAGACGCGACCGGGGACGCGACCGGGGACGGGTCCGAGGCCGGTGACGACGGGCCCCGCACCTTCCACCTGGTGCTGCTGGACGGCGGCCGGACCGACACCCTCGCCGACGAGGTCGGCCGCCAGGCGCTGAACTGCATCCGGTGCTC
>DATMEI010000565.1:0-4289 GCA_035556995.1 Streptomyces sp. | reverse complement strand
GCTCCCTTGTGCGTGTGGAAGCTCTTCCCTTCTTCGAGCGTGAACGTGTAGTGGCGTCCCTTGGGATCGGTGAGCTGGACCTGGTCCCCGACCTTGAAGGGCCCGCGACGGCGGGCGGCACCGGTCGGTTCGGACATGCGCACAGACTAACGGGTCTGCCCTGCGGCATTCACGCCGAGGGCTTGGCCATGGCTGCGACGAAGGCACGCTCGACGTCTCCGGTGGAGAGCACGCCGTAGATCTCGCCGGTCTCCTCGACCACCAGGTATTCGGTGGCGGGGGTCGCGCGCAGATACTCCAGCAGCTCCTCGCCGGCCAGCTCAGCTGGGACGCGCATGCCTTCCTTGAGGTCCTGGGCGAGGGTGGAGACGGCAACCCAGGGGCGGCGGTGCGAGGGCACGCCGGCGATGGCGGCCTCCCGTACGAGTGAGATCGGGCCCCCGGCACCGTCGACGACGACGAGGGCGCGGGCTCCGGCGTCGTTGGCTCGGCGCAGCGCCTCGGACAGCGGGGTGTCGGCGGACACCGGGACGGCACGCCTGGTGAGCGTACGGGCACGCAGGTCCGGCAGGTGTTCGCGCAGCCTGGCCATGCGCAGGCTGTTTCCCGCACCGGTCCAGATGATGGCGGCCAGGATGGCTGCGAGCAGCGCGTCCAGGAGGGAGTCGACGCCGCTGATGCTCTGCTGTGTGAAGCCGCCCGCGTGCGTGGCCAGGGGCAGCCCGATCAGTACAGCGACAGCGAGTGCGCGTCCTGTCCAGGCGGCGAAGACGGTGCCGGTCATCGGCCGTCCGCTGATCTTCCAGACCAGGGCACGCAGCATCCGGCCGCCGTCCAGGGGCAGTCCGGGAAGGATGTTGAAGGCGGCGACGATGAGGTTGGAGAACATCAGGCCAGCCAGCAGCACGAAGGGGACGGTGTCCGGCCGGACGGCCTCCATCCCGCCGTAGAAGACCCCTGCGAGCACGAGGGAGAGAAGCGGGCCGACGAAAGCGAGGACGAATTCACGCCCCGGGGTCTCGGCTTCCTTCTCGATCTCCGAGACGCCGCCGAAGAATTGGAGCTGGATGCGGCGGACGGGCAACTTGAAGCGCAGCGCGGCGACCGTGTGGGCGAGTTCGTGCACGAGCACGGAGGCGTAGAAGGCGACCGCGAAGAAGAGCGCGATGAGGTAGCGCACCGCTCCGAGGTGCGGCAGCACGCGGTCGATCTGGCCGCCGAAGACCCAGGTGATGAGCGCCGCGACGAGGAACCAGCTGGGTGCGACGTATACGGGCACGCCGAAGGGACGGCCCATCAGGATGCCGCCGCCGAAGGGGCGGTTGCGCCGGGGCTTGTCGGGACCGAGAGGTCCGGACGGGCTGGCCGGGCCGGAGACGCGGCCGTCCGGCGCGGCGGGCCCTGCCTCGCCGCGGGTGCCGCTGTCGCCGCCTGCCGTGGTGCTGCCGCTGCCGGATGCCGGCTCAGGCGTCACGTCGCTCTCCGGCTCCTCATCCGGCCGCGCCTGTGTGCCCGGACGGTCAGGGATACGGCCCATGTCCGTTCCCTCCCTTCCGGGTTCACCGGAGCCGCCGGAGCCGCCGCCTTGCGGCTTGCCGCCGTTGTCCGTGTCCGCCACGGGTTCCCCTCTGCCGCTTTTCTCGCACTCCGCTGCGCTGCCGGTTCCCATGATCGTGCAGTACGGGTGCGTCGTCCTTGATGGTATGCGTCCGTTGTCGGTGCGGGGCCCTAGGGTCGTACCCCATGAAAACCCGAGTCGCATCGCCGCCGAACTCTCTCTCGCCGTCCCGCGCCAGCGACTTCATGCAGTGCCCGCTGCTCTACCGCTTCCGGGTGATCGACAAACTGCCTGAGAAACCTTCTTCCGCCGCCACGCGCGGCACGGTCGTACACGCGGTGCTGGAGCGGCTCTTCGACTCCCCGGCCGAGCAGCGCAGCCTGCCGCGTGCACGGTCGATGGTCGCCGGCGAGTGGGAGCGGCTGCTGGCGAAACGGCCGGAGCTGCAGGAGCTGTTCGCCGCGGACGGCGGCAGCGGGAACCGAGGGGACGTCGGGGAGGGTGGTGACAGCGGGGAGACCGTCGACGGCGAGCAACTCGCCCTGTGGCTCGCGGAGGCGGAGGCACTGGTCGAGCGGTGGTTCTCGCTGGAGGACCCGACCCGTCTCGAGCCCGCCGAGCGGGAGTTGTTCGTCGAGACAAAGCTCGATTCGGGGCTGCGTCTGCGCGGCATCATCGACCGGGTCGACGTCGCTCCCACCGGCGAGGTGCGGATCGTCGACTACAAGACGGGCAAGGCGCCGCCTCCTCAGTTCTCCGAAGGCCCGCTGTTCCAGATGAAGTTCTACGCGCTGGTGGTGTGGCGGCTGCGCGGTGTGGTGCCCCGTCGCCTGCAACTGGTCTTCCTGGGCAGCGGTGATGTGCTGACGTACGACCCCGACGAGAACGATCTGCTGCGGGTCGAGCGCAAGCTGCTGGCGCTGTGGGAGGCGATCACGCGGGCGACGGAGACCGGAGACTGGCGTCCCAAGCCGGGCAAGCTGTGCAACTGGTGCGACCATCAGGCGCGCTGCCCGGAGTTCGGCGGTTCTCCCCCGCCGTATCCGCTCACCGTCCAGCCCCGGCTGCCCGAACCGCGCAGCGACGGGTCGCAGGAGCCCGCGCCGGAGGCTTGAGCAAGAATGGGGCACGTGCCCCCTGCCGTCCGCTGAAGGAGATTCCGTGGCTGTCCGCGTCCTGCTGGTCGATGACCAGCCGCTGTTGCGCACCGGGTTCCGGATGATTCTCGAGGCGGAGCAGGACATCGCCGTCGTCGGCGAGGCCGGTGACGGTCTCCAGGCGCTGGATCAGGTAAGGGCGTTGCAGCCGGACGTGGTGCTGATGGACATCCGCATGCCGCGGATGGACGGCGTCGAGGCGACCCGCCGCATCACCGGTCCCGCCAAGGACGGCCCGGCGAAGGTGCTGGTGCTCACCACCTTCGACCTGGACGAGTACGTGGTGGAGGCGCTGCGCGCCGGCGCCAGCGGCTTCCTGCTCAAGGACGCACCGGCCGTCGAGCTGGTGCAGGCGATCCGTGTGGTCGCCGCCGGAGAGGCGATGCTGGCACCCAGCATCACCCGCCGCCTGCTGGACAAGTACGCGGGCAAGCTGCCTTCGGGTGAGGAGCCCGTGCCGGACGCGCTGCACCAGCTGACGGAGCGTGAGGTGGAGGTGCTGAAGCTGGTGGCTCGCGGGCTGTCGAACTCCGAGATCGCCGCCGATCTGTTCGTCAGCGAGACCACGGTCAAGACGCACGTCGGGCATGTGCTGACGAAGCTGGGGCTGCGTGACCGCGTGCAGGCCGCGGTCTACGCGTACGAGAGCGGCCTGGTCCGCCCCGGTGCGTAACACCGGGGCGCCACAGGCCTGTTGTTGACGGGCTGTCAGTCGGTGCTGGCGCGGCCCAGCTCCCACAGCTGCAGTACGGACGAGGAGTTGAGCGCCCACTCGACTCCGGTGATGTCGTCGCGCGCGGCGATGAACTGCTTGCCCTGCCACAGCGGAAGCACCGGCACCTCTTCGGCGACGATGTCCTGCGCGCGGCCGAACCCGGGGGCGGTACGGACCCGGTCTGCCACGCGCCGCGTCTGCGGAATCACCTGGTCACGGATCTCGGGGCTGTCGTAGGAGCTGCCGAGGAAGTTGTCCCTCTCGAAGAAGGGCGCGATGTAGTTGTCCGCGTCCGGGAAGTCGGGGAACCAGCCGTAGCCGTATGCCTCGTACTTCCCCTTCAGCGCGGCCGTCCTGTACTTGTCCCACGGGACGCCCTTGATCTCGACGTCGAACAGCTCGCTGTCGTTGAGCTGGTCCTTGAGGTTCTCGAACTCCTTGGCGGTGACGCTGCCGTAGTGGTCCGTGGTGTAGGCGAGTTCCAGCTTCACCGGGGTGTCGACGCCCGCGTCGCGCAGGGTGCGGCGGGCGGCCTTCGTGCCGGGCTCGCCGTATTCGTTGAAGAAGGAGTTGCGGTGTCCTGTCACGCCGAACGGCACGAGGGAGTAGAGCGGTTCCGCGGTACGCGCGTACACGTCCCGTACGAGTGACTTGCGGTCGATGATCTCGGCCATCGCCCGCCGTACCGACCTGCGGCCCACCGTGTCGTCCTCGGTGTTGAAGACGAGGTAGCGGATTTCCTGGCCGGGCTGCTCGACGAGGTCGACACGGTCGTCGGGGACGGACTCCAGCCGCGCGACCTGCTGCGGAGTGATGGTCCGGTTCATCAGATCAATGTCGCCGGAACGCAGAGCCTTCT
>DATMEI010000564.1:0-5174 GCA_035556995.1 Streptomyces sp. | reverse complement strand
GACGACGCCGACACGCTCGCCGCTGCCGCGGCGGGTCTGCAGTCGCTCGGCACCAGCCTGGCCGGCCGGTTCGGCGAAGGCGGCACCAAACAGCACATGATCGAGTGGAAGGGCGGCTTCCTGTTCCTGCGTGCCGCGGGGGACGGGTCGAGGCTCGCGGTGATCACCAGCAACAGGGTGGACCCGGGAGTGATCGCCTCCCAAATGGTGCTCCAGGTGCAGCGGTTCGGTGATCACCAGGCCACTCCGCCGAGGAGGCAGTCAATACCGTGACCGAGCCGGGAAGAGGACCTGTCCGCCCCTATGTGCTGACCGGCGGTCGTGCTCGTCCTCGGCACCGGCTGGCAGTGGAGACGCTGCTGGAGACCGCCGGCGCCGAAGACACCGAACTCCCCGTGACCGCCGGCCGGCAGAAGCAGATGCTCTGGCGGTTATGCAAGCACAGGCTGTCTGTGGCCGAGACCGCGGCGCACCTGGGCCTGCCGGTCAGCGTGGTCATGATCCTCGCCTGCGACCTGATCGAGGCCGGGTACCTGACCACACGTTCCCAGGCTCCTCAGGCGAAGCTTCCCGACGTGAACACACTCCAAGAGGTACTGGATGGACTCCGCAGACAACTCAGCGCCTGAACCCAGCTATCTGGCCCCCACCGTCGACCGGGCGCTGAAGATCCTCGTCGTCGGCGCCTTCGGTGTCGGCAAGACCACCCTCGTGGGGAGCGTCAGCGAGATCAGTCCGCTGCGCACCGAGGAGACCATCACCCAGGCCAGCTCCGGCGTGGACGACCTCTCCGGCCTCGAGCAGAAGACCTCCACGACCGTTGCCATGGACTTCGGGCGTATCACGCTCAACTCCCGCATGGTTCTCTACCTGTTCGGCGCTCCGGGGCAGCGGCGCTTCTGGGATCTGTGGGAGGGCCTGGTCATCGGAGCGATCGGGCTGCTCGTCCTCGTCGACACGCGCCGCCTGGAGGACAGCTTCGACGTCCTGGACCAACTCGACCTGCGCGGGCTGCCGTTCGCCGTGGCCATCAACCACTTCCCGGATTCCGTCGGTTACGACGACGCGGAACTGCGCGAGGCGCTCGACCTGCTTCCGGAGACCCCGATGGTCCACGTCGACGCCCGTAGCCACGACTCGTCAACTCAGGCGCTGATAGCCCTCGTTCAGTACGCCGCCCGCCTTAAGGCACAGGAGAAGGTTGCGTGACCACCCCCGTCCAGCTGGATATGCACCCGGCCCAGTCGCTCATCTCACTCACCAACATCACCCAGTCGTCGGACCCGCACCACATCTACAAGCAACTCCGCCATCAGTACGGCCCCGTCGCGCCCGTGGAGCTGGAACCCGGCGTGCGGGCATGGCTGGTGATGGGAGTCGACCAGCTTCGCACGATCACCGAACGGGAGGCCTTCTTCTCGCGTGACGCGCGCAACTGGCGCGACCTCAACGACGGCATCGTCTCGCCCGACTCGGGGCTGCTGCCGATGATGGCGTACCGGCCCAACGTCATCGGCGCCGACCAGCAGGAACACCGGCGCCTGCGCCAGCCCCTGGACGACGGAATCGGCCGGATCAACCACCGGGCGCTGCGCCGTCAGGTGCAGTACATCTGCGGTGAACTCATCGACGGGTTCTCCCAGCACGGACGCGCCGACCTGGTCGCCGACTACGCGGCCTTCGTGCCCATGCTGGCCGTCGCGAGCCTCTTCGGCCTCGACATGAGCCAGGGCCACGAGCTGCGCTCCGCCCTGATCGCGCTGTTCAGCAGCCAGACCGACTCGCAGGTCGGCAACCGCAGCTTCGAACAGATCCTCTTCGACACCCTGCGGGAGCGGCAGCAGAATCCCTCCGCGGATCTCACCACCGCCCTCATGAACCATCCCAATCTCGAGAACGATCCCGAAGTGCTCCAGTCCATGGTGGTGATGATCTCCGCCGGCAACGAGACCACCACATGCTGGATCTCCCACACCCTCTACCGGATGATCACGGACACCTCGTTCGACGACCGTCTGCGCGGCGGCCAGCTGGGCGTCGACGACGCCCTGGACGAAGTGCTGTGGCGTGAACCGCCCATGACGCACATGCCCGCACGGTACGCACTGCGCGACATCGAACTCGGCGGCCAGCCCGTCCGGCACGGCGACGTCCTCATCCTCGGCCTCTCCGCCGCCAACTCGGACCCCGTACTCGCACCGGCCGGCCGGCGTCAGGCCAACAACCGGGCGCACATGGCCTATTCGGCCGGACCTCACATGTGCCCGGCCCAGGACACAGCGCGCGTGATCACCCGTACCGCCGTCGACACCGCCCTGCACATGCTGCCGGGGCTGCGGCTGTCCATCAGCCCGGACGAGGTCACCTGGAACCCGTCACCCTGGACCCGCTGCCCGACCCGGCTGCCCGTCACCTTCGCCGTTCCGTACGAGCTCAGCACCGCGTCAGCACCCCTTCGCACCGTTGGAGACACAGCATGACCGCCGACCAGGCATCCACGTCCGGTGTCCCGCATCTCGTCCTCGACCCACGCGGACTGGACCACCAGGGAGAAGCCGCGAGACTGCGCGAGCGGGGACCGGTCGTACGCGTCACCCTGCCCGGCGACGTGCACGCGTGGAGCGTCGCGCGCCACGATCTGCTCAACCAGCTGGTGCTGGACCCCCGCATCTCCAAGGACTGGCACAACTGGGGCGCCATGCAGCGCGGTGAGATCCCCGACGACTGGCCGCTGATCGGCATGGTCAAGGTCACCAACATGGTCACCGCCGACGGCGCGGAGCACCGGCGTCTGCGCAAGCTCGTCAGCCAGACCTTCACGGCCCGCCGCGTGGAGGAACTGCGGCCCCGTACAACGGAGATCGTCGACCGGCTCCTGGACGCCCTGCCCTCGCACACCGCCCCCGACGGCACCGTCGACCTGCGTCAGCACCTGGCCTACCCCGTGCCGATGCAGGTGATCAGCGACCTCTTCGGCATTCCGGAGTACGAGCGGCCGGAACTCCGCGAAGCGGTCGACAAGATCTTCCGCTCCGACCTCGCCCCCGAAGTGGTCGCCGCGAACCAGGTGGCCGTCTACCAGCTGCTCGCCCGCGTCGTCGAACTCCGCGGCAGGGAACGGGGGGACGACCTCACCAGCGCCCTCATCACCGCCCGCGAGGCCGAGCCGGACGCACTGACCGAGGACGAAGTCGTCGGCACCCTGCTGGTCATGCTCTCCGCCGGCCACGAGACCACCCTCAGCCTCATCGTCAACGCGGTCCGAGCCCTGCTCACACACCCGGATCAGCTGGCCCTCGCCAAGAGCGGCGACGACATGTGGCCCGCGGTAGTCGAGGAGACGCTGCGCTGGGACGCCCCCATCGGCAACTTCCCCTTCCGCTACCCGACGGAGGACATCGAAGTCGCCGGAATCATCATCCCCAAGGGCGACCCCATCATGGCTCCGTACAGCGCCGTCGGCAGGGACGCCGCCCAACACGGCCCGGACGCCGGGGGTTTCGACATCGGCCGCGAGCAGGTACGCCACCTCGCCTTCGGGCACGGCATACACGCCTGCCTCGGGGCACCCCTCGCCCGTCTCGAAGCGACCATCGCCCTGCGGAAGCTCTTCGCCCGCTATCCGGACCTGAGCCTCGGCGCCGACCCGGACACCCTCGGCCCTGTGCCGTCGATGTTCTCCAACAGCGTCACGGAGCTGCCCGTCCGGCTCGGCCAGGTGGCTTGAGGCGTAGGTACGTGAACGTGAACTCCCGTAGCGGCGGGGCGGGTTGACCGCCGCGCTGCCGCTGCCGGGTGCGTTCGTGGGTGACGCCGGTGACGCCCACGCGATGGCTTCAAAGCCACGGCCGGCGCAGCCTGACCGAACACGAGCAGCGTCGGCACGCTGCTCGGACGAGCGCCGATGACGAAGATCCCACGTGCCGCGCTTGACTTCGAGTGTGCTCAAATCCGTAGATTCGGGGCATGACGACCCCACAGCGCAAGATCGACTCCGGCTTCGGAGCTCAGAGCACCACCACCGACGTACTGCAGGGAAGAGACCTGTCAGGCAGCCTCGCGCTCGTCACCGGGGGGTACTCGGGACTCGGCCTGGAGACGACGCGCAGCCTCGCCGCCGCCGGTGCCCGGATCGTCGTTCCCGCACGGCGCCCCTCCTCCGCCCGCGATGCGCTCGAAGGCATCGCCGGCGTGGAGGTGGAGGAGCTGGACCTGGCGGACCTGGAGAGCGTCCGGTCCTTCGCCGAGCGGTTCGTCGCGTCCGGCCGCGGCATCGACTTCATGATCAACAATGCCGGGATCATGGCCGCACCGGAGTCGCGTGTGGGCCCCGGCTGGGAGTCGCAGTTCGCCACCAACCACCTCGGTCACCATGCGCTGGTGAACCGGCTCTGGCCGGCCATCGAGCGCGGGGGCGGTGCTCGGGTGGTGTCGGTCTCCTCCAACGGGCATCAGCTGACGGACGTCCACTGGGACGACCCGCACTTCGAGAGCGGCTACGACAAGTGGCAGGCGTACGGGCAGGCGAAGACGGCCAACGCCTTGTTCGCCCTGCATCTGGACGAACTCGGGCGGGACGCCGGCGTGCGGGCGTTCTCGGTGCACCCGGGCGCGATCGCCACGCAGCTGGGCCGTCACATGTCCGAGGCGGAGCTGGAACAGCTGATGGAGATGATCGGTGGCGACTCGACGGACGGTGGCTTGAAGACACCCGAGCAGGGAGCGGCGACGCAGGTGTGGGCGGCGACTTCACCGCAGCTCGAAGGCATGGGGGGCGTGTACTGCGAGGACTGCGACATCGCCGGACCTGCCGCGGAGGACACCTATCTGGGCAGCGGGGTGAAGGCCTGGGCGACCGACCCCGTGCGGGCCGCGCGGCTGTGGGAGCTGTCAGCCGGACTCACGGGAGCCGACGCCTTCGCCAGGAGGTCGTGAGCGCGGCTCGCGCGCGAGCTCGGACCCGGTCGTTGAGCCACGGAGCCACGGAGCCGCGGAGTCACGGACTCGGTCGTTGAGCCACGGAGTCAAAGACGCGGGTCGACCGGCTCCGACTCCAGCGCGAGGACGGCGAACACCGCCTCGTGCACCCGCCACAGCGGTTCGCCCGCCGCCAGCCGGTCCAGCGCCTCCAGACCCAGCGCGTACTCGCGCAGCGCGAGCGACCGCTTGTGCCC
>DATMEI010000563.1:0-4081 GCA_035556995.1 Streptomyces sp. | reverse complement strand
CCAGCGATGGTGCCCACCGTCCAGGTCGAGGCGCTCTTCCCGAGCGGTACGGCGCTGGTGGCCGTCGACAACCCGATCGCGGGGACCGGCGCGGGAGACGCACCGGGTGCGGTGCGCACGGCGGCGGAGCCCGTACAGATCAACGTGGGCAGGCGCACGCTGCGGCTGACCGTACGCAACACGGGAGACCGCGCCGTCTACCTCTCGTCGCACTATCCGCTCGCGGAGGCCAACGCGGCACTGCACTTCGACCGCGAAGCCGCCGCCGGCATGCGGCTCGACATCCCCGCCGGCACCGCCCTGGTCTTCGAACCGGACGGTGAGCGGGAGGTAGAGCTGGTGGAGACCCGCCATGAGGGCGTGCAGCACGAGCACGTGGAGAAGGAGGCACGTCCATGAGCTCAACGATGAGTTCTCCCGGACCGCGCGGTCCGCGCCGTCCGCGCGAGATCGACCGGCGCACGTACAACGCGCTGTACGGGCCCACGACGGGCGACCGGATACGGCTGGCCGACACCGATCTGTGGGTGGAGGTCGAGCACGACGACGGCACTCCGGGCGATGAACTCCTCGGCGGCTGCGGCAAGACCGTACGCGACGGGCTCCTCGCCTCACCGCGCTCCGACCGGGACTCCGCACTGGATCTGGTCATCACCAACGTGGTGCTGCTGGACGCGCGTTCGGGGGTGCGGAAGACGGACATCGGCGTCAAGGACGGCCGTGTCGTCGCGGTCGGCGGCGTCGGCAACCCGGACGTGATGCCCGTCGAATTCGCCGTGGACTCGCACACGTCGATGGTGCCGGGTGAAGGGCTGCTGGCCACTCCCGGCATCGTCGACAGCCACGTGCACCTCTCCTCGCCGGAGATCGCGCCCGCCGCGCTCGCCTCCGGAGTGACGACAGTCGTGGGCATGGGCCTCGGCGGGATGTGGGAGATCGGCTGCAACCCGGCCCACAATCTGCACACGCTGATGAGTTCCTGGCGTGGCACGCCGCTCAACGTGGCGTTCCTGGCGCGTGGTTCGTCCAGTTCCCGCAGGCAGCTGGACGAGATCGTGCTGGCCGGCGCCGGAGGCTTCAAGATCCATGAGGACTTCGGGGCCACGCCCCGCATCGTCGACACCTGCCTGGACGCCGCGGAGCTCGCCGATCTGCCGGTCGCGCTGCACACCGACTCGATGAACGAGTCCGGCTATCTGCGGGACACCGTCGGCGCGACGCGCGGACGCACCGTGCACGCCTACCACGTGGAGGGCGGCGGTGGTCATCCCGACCTGCTGGAGGTCCTCTCCGAGGCCAACATCCTTCCCTCGTCGACCACTCCGACCATTCCGTACACGGTCAACACCGTCGACGAGCTCTTCCCGATGACGATGACCGTGCACCGCCAGAACCACCACATCGAGAGCGATGTGGAGATCTCCAAGGGGCGCATACGTTCCCACGCCATCGCAGCGGAGAACTCGCTGCACGACCTCGGCGCGATCAGCATCGTCAACTCCGACTCGATGGGCATGGGCAGGATCGCCGAGACCGTCCGCCGCACCTGGCAGCTCGCCCATCTTCAGGCGCTGCGCAGTGGTGAGGGCGGAGTGGAACATCCCGCGAACGAACGGGTGTTGCGCTACCTGGCCAAGATCACACTCAATCCGGCCGTCGCGCACGGGATCTCCCACGAGGTCGGCAGCGTGCAGCCGGGACAGCTCGCCGACATCGTGCTGTGGCATCCAGCGTGGTTCGGCACGAAGCCCGAACTGGTCATCAAGAGCGGCTTCGTGGCCTGGGGGAACACCGGTTCCGGCTCGGGCTCGACCCGGCTCACGCAGCCCCGTAACTACCGCCCCTACTACGGCGCTCTCGGCGATGCGGCATCGCAGCTCTCACGTGTCTTCGTCGGCGCCGAAGCGCTCGCGGACACCGCGGCACGCAAGGCCCTTCCCGGCGGGCTGCGTTACTCAACCGTCCGGGACAGCCGTGGACTCAGCCGCGCCGACATGCTGCACAACACCGCGACACCGCGGGTCGAAGTGCCCCGGGACGCCGGCCCCGTCCTCGTCGACGGCACGCCCACCGCGACCGAAGCCGCCACCGGTCTTCCGCTGGCCCAGCTCCACCACCTGGCCTGAACACCTCAACGGACGGGAAAGGACCGGGAGTTCTCACCTATGCGACTTGACCTGATCGTGCGGGACGCGAACATCCTCACGATGGACGAGGACCGTCCGGCGGCACGCAGCCTGGGCGTCCTCCACGGCCGTGTCGTCGGCCTCGACGAGGACGTCGAAGAGCTGGACGCCACCCGTGTCCTGCACGCGGACGGCGCCACCGTGGTGCCCGGGTTCAACGACGCGCACTGCCACACGGCTTGGTACGGACTCAACCTCTCCCAGCTCGACCTCTCACAGGCCCGCTCACTGGACGAGGTCTACGACGCCGTCGCCCGGCACGCCCAGACCCTCCAGGAGGGAGCCTGGGTCGTCGGTGCGGGCCTCGACCATCACAAGGCGGGAGGTGTGCCGCCGCACCGCGACGCACTCGACCGCGCGGCGGGCGGCCGGCCCGTGTGGCTCAAGCACACGTCGGGGCACGCCTGTTACGTCAACTCGGAGGTGCTGGAACGCGCCGGCTCCCTGGCCCCGGGCTTCGAGACACCCGAGGGCGGCGTGATCGCCAAGGACGCGGACGGACGTCCCAACGGGCTGCTGGAGGAGACCGCCCAGCAGCTTGTACAGCGGCAGGTGCTGCCGTACCCGGCCGAGACGATCGCCGACGCCGTGGAGGCGGCGACCCGCCGCTACCTCACCGAGGGCATCACCAGCTTCACCGAGGCGGGCATCGGCGGCGGCTGGATCGGCCAGACGCCCGTCGAACTCGCCGCCTACCAACTCGCCCTGGACACCGGCAGGTTGCACGCCCGAGCCCAGCTGATGATCGCCTCCGACGTCCTGCACCCGCTGACCGCACACCCCAGCGACGGCATCACCACGGGACTGGACCTCGGGCTGCGCACCGGGCTCGGAGACGACCGGCTGTCCGTGGGGCCGGTGAAGATCTTCCTGGACGGTTCGCTCCTGGGACGTACGGCAGCGGTGACCGAACCCTTCTGCGGCTGCCGGGACGCGGGCGGCTCCCCCGGCACGGGCTACTTCCAGGGCGACCCCGGCGCCATGACCGAACTCGTCGTCGCCGCGCACCGATCGGGGTGGAGCGTCGCCGCACACGCCATCGGCGACCGCGCCGTCGACCTCGCCCTCGACACGTACGCACGGGCACAGCGCGAGCATCCGCGGCCGGGAGTGGCACACCGCATCGAGCACGCGGGGATGGTCCGTCCCGACCAGCTGGAGCGCTTCGCCGAACTCGGTGTCGTCCCCGTTCCGCAGCACAACTTCCTTGCCGCCTTCGGCGACGCGATGGCCGCCAACCTCGGTCCGGAGCGTACGAGTTGGACGTACCGGCTGCGCTCGTTCCTCGACCACGACCTGACCGTGCCGGGGTCCTCCGACCGTCCCGTCGCTCCAGGAGCGCCGCTCCCCGCGATCGAGGCGATGGTGCGGCGGCTGACCGACTCGGGCGCGCCTTTCGGACTCGACGAACGGGTGCCCGTACACACCGCGTTGCGTGCCTGGACGGTGGGCTCGGCGCAGGCCACCGGCGCACGGGGGCCGTCACCCGCCGGCAGCCGTGGGCGCAAGGGCAGCCTCACACCGGGGCTGCTCGCGGATCTCGCCGTGCTCGACGCGGATCCCCTCGGCGTCGACCAGGACCGCATCGGCTCGATCGAGGTCCTGGCCACCGTGGTCGGCGGCGACGCCGCCCACGACCCGCACAGTCTGGTCACCCCCCGATGAACGGCGAAGCGAGGACTCCCCGCCTGCGCCGCGGCGCCGTCCGCGACGCAGATGTTCCCCGCCCGCCCGCACCACCCCCGTCCCCGAACTCCCCATGTGCCGCGCAAGCGGTCGCCGTCCCCGAGGAGACCGAGTGAGTCAGGAAACACCAGCAGACGCAGTGAACCGGGACGCGGAATCACCGCCGACCGCACCCGAAACGACAGTTCGCACCGCGGACATCAAGCGGC
>DATMEI010000562.1:0-4006 GCA_035556995.1 Streptomyces sp. | reverse complement strand
GAAGAGCGAGCGTGGCGTCGAGTGCCCGGGGGACCTCCCCGCGCCCTCGGATCCCGGTCTGGTCGAGCGTGCGCGCGCGGCGAAGGCGAAGCTCGGGGAACGGGTGTTCGTGCTCGGGCACCACTACCAGCGGGACGAGGTCATCGAGTTCGCCGACGTCACCGGGGACTCCTTCAAGCTGGCACGGGACGCGGCAGCACGGCCCGAGGCCGAATACATCGTCTTCTGCGGCGTGCACTTCATGGCCGAGTCGGCCGACATCCTCACCTCCGGCAAGCAGCAGGTCGTCCTGCCGGACCTGGCCGCGGGCTGCTCCATGGCCGACATGGCCACGGCCGAACAGGTCGCCGAGTGCTGGGACGTGCTCACCGAGGCCGGTGTCGCGGACGTCACCGTTCCCGTCGCGTACATGAACTCCTCGGCCGACATCAAGTCCTTCACCGGCAGTCACGGCGGCACGATCTGCACCTCCTCCAACGCCCGGCGGGCGTTGGAGTGGGCATTCGCACAGGGGGAACCGGGGCGGGACTCCCGGCAGAACAAGGTGCTCTTCCTTCCGGACCAGCACCTCGGCCGCAACACCGCCGTCCGTGACATGGGGATGTCGCTCGAGGACTGCGTGGTCTACAACCCGCACAAGCCCGGCGGCGGCCTGACCCCGGAGCAGTTGCGGGACGCGAAGATGATCCTGTGGCGGGGGCACTGCTCGGTGCACGGCCGCTTCTCGCTGGACTCCGTGCGGGACGTACGGGCCCGCATCCCGGACGTCAACGTCCTCGTGCACCCCGAGTGCAAGAACGAGGTCGTGGAGGCCGCGGACCAGGTGGGCTCCACCGAATACATCATCAGGACGCTCGAGGCCGCTCCCGCCGGATCGAAGTGGGCCATCGGCACCGAACTCAACCTGGTGCGCCGGCTGGCCAACCGCTACGCGGATCAGGGCAAAGAGATCGTCTTCCTCGACCGTACGGTCTGCTTCTGCTCGACCATGAACCGGATCGACCTGCCGCACCTGGTCTGGGCGCTGGAGTCGCTGGCGGACGGCAAGGTCGTCAACCGCATCGAAGTGGACGAGGAGACAGCGAAGTTCGCGAAGCTGGCCCTGGAGCGGATGCTGGCGCTGCCGTAGCCTGCGGCAATGCTGCTGCGGCCGGTGCAGGACACCGAAGAGGACGCCGACGTCGTACGGCAGCTCGCCGAGACCTCCTTCAACGACCTGCACACCGCGGCAGGTGACCCGCCCGCCGTGCCGGATCCGGAGCACCCGGCGCGCAGCCGCGAGCGGATCCGGCACCTCGTACGCACCGACCCCGGCGGAAGCTGGCTCGCGGCGGACGCGGCGGGACGGCCCGTGGGTGCGGCCCAGTCCCTGGTCCGGGAGGGCACCTGGGCGCTCGCGCTGCTGGTCGTACTGCCCGAGGCGCAGGGCAAGGGCGTGGGCAAGGCGCTGCTGGAACGGTCCCTGGAACACGGCAGGTCGTGCCTGCGCGGCATGATCTGCTGCTCCCGCGATCCGATGGCTGCCCGCGCCTACCGCAAGGCGGGCTTCGAACTGCATCCGACGATGCGGCTGCACGGCGCTGTCGACCCCGCGCGCCTCGCCGACCCGGACGGTCCGGTCGTCGTGGGCTCGCCGTCGCACCAAGACCTGATGGACTCGGTCGACCGGCGGCTGCGGGGCGGTGCGCACGGCGTGGACCACGAGTTTCTGCTGCGCCACTGCCGCCTGTTCGTCGCCGACGACCTCGCGGGCAGCGGCTACTGCTATCTGCGGGCTCAGGGGAGGGTGGAACTCCTCGCGGCGACCTCGCGCCGCCTGGCCACACGGCTGCTGACCACAGCGCTGCTGAGCCTTCCCGAGGGCGTCCAGGCCACGGTCGCCTACCTCACGGCGGAGCAGCAGTGGGCGGTCGACGTCGGTCTGGCGGCCGGTCTGGAGCTGGGGACCGTGGGCTACGTCTGTCTGCGGGGCATGCGCCCGCCCACGCCGTACGTCCCTTCGGGCGGCTTTCTCTGAGCTCCTGCGAGTTCCCGCACGGGGCGGGGCAGGGGGCCCGCCGGCCTCAACTGCCCGGCCGTACAAGGCCGTTCTCGTACGCGGCGACCACGAGCTGCGCGCGGTCGCGCGCACCCAGCTTCGACATGGTCCGGTTGACGTGCGTCTTGACGGTCAGCGGGCTGACGGAGAGCCGCTCCCCGATCTCGTCGTTGTTGAGGCCACCGCCGACCAGGGTCAGAACCTCGCGCTCGCGCCCTGTCAGGGCCTCCAGGGCCCCCTGCCCTGAGCGGGAACGCTCCTCCTTCGGGACGTCCATGGTCGCGTACGGGCCGCTCTGCGCCAGGAAGGAGGCGATCAGCCCTTTCGTGGCCGCCGCTGACAGCAGCGCGTCGCCGTTGGCCGCCGTACGGATCGCGGCCAGCAGCTCCTCGGGCTCGGCTCCCTTGCCGAGGAAGCCGGAGGCTCCCGCGCGCAGCGCCTGTACGACGTAGTCGTCGACCTCGAACGTGGTCAGGATGACGACCCTGACCTCGGCGAGCGCGGGGTCCGCGCTGATGGCGCGGGTGGCGGCGAGGCCGTCGGTGCCCGGCATCCGGATGTCCATCAGGACCACGTCGGCGCCGAGTTCGCGCACGGCCTCGACGGCCTCGTCGCCGTCCGACGCCTCGCCGACGACCTCCATGTCGGGCTCGGAATCGACCAGCACCCTGAAGGCGCTGCGCAGCAGTGTCTGGTCGTCCGCCAGTACCACCCGGATCGTCATGCGGACGCGCCTTCCTGCGGTCGTGCCTGCGGTTGCTGATGCTGCTGCTGCGGTCCCGGCGGGCCCGTCTGCTGGAGCGGTAGCCGTACGTGCACGCGGAAGCCCCCGCCCGCCAACGGCCCTGTCTCGCACACTCCGTGCAGCGCTGCGGCACGCTCGCGCATCCCGATGAGCCCGTGGCCGCCGCCCGGCTCGACAGCGCCCACGTCGCCGGTGCCGGACTCACCGGCGCCGGACCCAGCGGTGCCGGTCTCGCCGGTCTCCGCTGCCTCCCCCGCTTCTGGGCCCTCCTCGGCCCCGTCCGTCTCTGCGGCTGCGGCGGCACCGTCGTCCGTCACGGTGATCTCCAAAGCTGCCCGCGCGATGACGATCTCCACCTCGGCGTGTGCGCCGGTGCCGACATGCTTCTGCACATTGGTCAGCGCTTCCTGCACGACGCGGTAGGCGGTGAGGTCCATCGCCGAGGGCAGCACGGGATCCCCGCCGGAGGGCGACCGCCCGGCGGAGACGGAAACGGAGACGGAGAGACCGGCCCGTGTGAAGCCGTCGACCAGTTCGTCCAGGACGCCTAGCCCCGGCGCCGGCTCCGTCGGTGCGGTGCTCTCCCCGGACTGGCGCAGCAGACCGACGGTGGCCTGAAGTTCGCTCAGAGCGTGCCGGCTTGCCTCCCGTACGTGCGCGAGGGCCTGCTTGGCCTGGTCCGGCCGCTGGTCCATGACGTGCGAGGCCACTCCTGCCTGGACGTTGACGAGGGCGATGTGGTGAGCCACGACGTCGTGCAGTTCACGGGCGATGCGCATCCGTTCCTCGGCCACGCGCCGCCGCGCCTCCTCCTCGCGGGTGCGCTCCGCACGCTCGGCCCGTTCGCGGATGGCGTCGACGAAGGCCCGGCGGCTGCGTACGGCCTCTCCGGCGGCGGCGGCCAGCGCGGTCCAGGCGAGGATTCCGAAGTTCTCCTGCGCGTACCAGGGACGGCCGCCCAGCAGCATGGCCGCGGCGGTCAGCACCCCGACGGTCACGGCGCCGACCCGCACGCTGGTGACGCGGTCGGTGCGGTTGGAGACCGTGTAGAGAGCGATGATCGCGGCGGCCACGATGGGCGCCCGGTGCCCGTCCGAGGGCTCGCCGACGCGCGGATCGGTGATCAGGCCGACGACGGTGACCAGGCCCGTGACGCACAGGACCGGCATCGGCGAGCGGCGTCGCAGCACCAGGGCCGAGCAGGCCAGGCCCGCCAGGACGAC
>DATMEI010000561.1:0-3502 GCA_035556995.1 Streptomyces sp. | reverse complement strand
GCCGGTGGGGTGTCTGGAAGACTGATGACATGCTGCGCTGGCTGACCGCGGGGGAGTCCCACGGCCCCTCCCTGGTCGCGATCCTGGAGGGGCTGCCGGCGCACGTCGAGATCACCACCGAAGACATCGCCGCGTCCCTGGCGCGTCGCCGGCTCGGCTACGGACGTGGCGCCCGGATGAAGTTCGAACAGGACGAGATCACCTTCATCGGCGGTGTCCGCCACGGACTGACCCTCGGCTCGCCCGTGGCGATCATGGTGGGCAACACCGAGTGGCCGAAGTGGGAGCAGGTGATGGCCGCCGACCCGGTCGATCCTGAGGTACTGGCCGGGCTGGCGCGCAACGCACCGCTGACCCGCCCCCGCCCCGGGCACGCCGACCTCGCCGGCATGCAGAAGTACGGCTTCGACGAGGCCCGTCCCGTACTGGAGCGTGCATCGGCGCGCGAGACGGCGGCACGGGTGGCGCTGGGCACGGTGGCACGCTCCTACCTGAAGGAGACCACCGGAATCGAGATCGTCTCCCACGTGGTCGAACTCGGCGGGGCCAAGGCTCCTTACGGGCTCGTGCCGCAGCCCGCTGACGTGGAGCGGCTGGACGCCGACCCGGTGCGCTGTCTGGACGCCGACGCGAGCAAGGCGATGGTCGCCGAGATCGACCAGGCGCACCAGGACGGCGACACCCTCGGCGGTGTGGTCGAAGTGGCCGCACACGGCGTACCGGTGGGGCTGGGCTCCCACGTCCACTGGGACCGGCGGCTGGATTCCCGGCTGGCCGGAGCACTGATGGGCATCCAGGCGATCAAGGGAGTCGAGCTGGGTGACGGCTTCGGCCTGGCGCGTGTGCCCGGCTCGCAGGCGCACGACGAGATCGTTCCCGGTGAGGACGGGCTGCGCCGGAGCACCGGCCGCTCCGGCGGCACCGAAGGCGGCCTGTCCACGGGCGAACTGCTGCGCGTACGGGCGGCGATGAAGCCGATCGCGACCGTGCCGCGCGCGCTGGCGACCGTCGATGTGCAGACCGGCGAGGAGACCCGCGCACACCACCAGCGTTCGGATGTGTGTGCCGTACCGGCTGCCGGGATCGTCGCGGAGGCGATGGTGGCACTGGTGCTGGCGGACGCCGTGGCGGAGAAGTTCGGCGGCGACAGCGTCCGCGAGACCCGTCGCAACGTGAGCGGATTCCTCGACGGGCTGGAGATCAAATGACGGCGCCGGCAGTCATCCTGATCGGCCCGATGGGCGTGGGGAAGACGACCGTCGGCGAGCTGCTGGCGCAGCGGCTGGGCACCGTCTGCCGGGACACCGACCAGGACATCGTCGATTCGACGGGCAAGCCGATCTCGGAGATCTTCCTCGATGAGGGCGAGCAGCACTTCCGCGCGCTGGAACGGGCAGCCGTGCGTACCGCGCTTGCCGAGCACACCGGCGTACTGGCGCTGGGCGGCGGCGCAGTCCTCGCCCCCGATACCCGGGAGCTGCTGGCCGGAGCCCCCGTCGTCTTCCTGGACATGGACGTGGCGGAGGCTGTCAAGCGCGTGGGTCTCGACGCCCCCCGGCCGCTGCTGATGATGAACCCGCGCAAGCAGTGGCGTGAGCTGATGAACGAGCGCCGTCCCCTCTATACGGAGGTCGCCCGTGCCGTCGTCAGCACCGAGAACCGCACCCCCGACGAGGTCGCTGACGAAATCTTCGACGTCCTGGAGCTGAAGCAGCCATGACCAGCCAGACAACCCCGGCGCCCACCCGCATCACCGTGGGCGGCAGCGCGGGCACCCCGCCCTACGACGTGCTCATCGGACGTCAGCTCCTCGGCGAGCTCCCCGGTCTCATCGGCGCCGGGGCCAAGCGCGTCGCCGTCCTGCACCCCGAGGCACTGGCCGAGACCGGCGGGGTGCTCCGGGAGGACCTGGAGGCGCAGGGCTACCAGGCCATCGCCGTGCAGCTGCCGAACGCCGAGGAGGCCAAGACGGCCGAGGTCGCCTCGTACTGCTGGAAAGCTCTGGGCCAGACCGGTTTCACCCGCAGCGACGTCATCGTCGGAGTGGGCGGTGGCGCCACCACCGACGTCGCCGGCTTCGTCGCCGCCACCTGGCTGCGCGGTGTGCGCTGGGTCGCCGTGCCGACCACCGTGCTCGGCATGGTGGACGCCGCGGTCGGCGGCAAGACCGGCATCAACACCGCCGAGGGCAAGAACCTCGTGGGTGCCTTCCATCCCCCCGCCGGGGTGCTGTGCGACCTGGCGGCGCTCGAGTCGCTGGGCGTGCACGACTACGTCGGCGGGCTCGCCGAGGTCATCAAGGCGGGCTTCATCGCCGACCCAGTCATCCTGGACCTGGTCGAGGCAGACCCGGAGTCGGCCCGTACTCCCGCCGGCCGGCACACCGCCGAGCTGATCGAACGCTCCATCAAGGTGAAGGCGGAGGTCGTATCGGCGGACCTCAAGGAGTCCGGGCTGCGCGAGATCCTCAACTACGGGCACACTCTCGCCCACGCCATCGAGAAGAACGAGCGCTACGAATGGCGGCACGGCGCCGCCGTCTCCGTCGGGATGGTCTTCGCCGCCGAACTGGGCCGTATCGCAGGCCGGTTGGACAACGCCACCGCCGAACGGCACCGCGAGGTCCTGCAGTCGGTGGGCCTGCCCGTCACCTACCGCGGCGACCAGTGGCCCAAGCTGCTGGAGACGATGCGGGTGGACAAGAAGTCCCGCGGAGACATGCTGCGCTTCATCGTGCTCGACGGCCTGGCCAAGCCCACCGTCCTGGAAGGCCCCGACCCGGCGATGCTGCTCGCCGCGCACGCGGAGATCGCCGCATGAGCCGCCGCGTATTCGTCCTCAACGGGCCCAACCTGGGGCGTCTCGGCTCCCGCGAACCCGACGTCTACGGCTCGACCTCCTATTCGGGGCTCGTCGAGCGGTGCACCGCGCTCGGCGAGAAGCTGGACTTCGCGGTGGAGGTCCGCGAGACCAACGACGAGGGCGAGATGATCCGCTGGCTGCACGAGGCGGCCGACGGCTCCGTTCCGGTCGTCATCAACCCCGGTGCGTTCACGCACTATTCGTACGGGATGCGGGACGCGGCGTCGCAGCGGACGGCGCCGCTGATCGAGGTGCACATCTCCAACCCGCACACCCGGGAGGAGTTCCGGCATACCTCCGTCATCTCGGCCGTCGCCAGCGGCACGATCGCGGGCTTCGGCATCGGCAGCTACGAACTCGCCCTGCGTGCCCTCGCGGACGAACTCTGAGGCAGGTTCCGGTTATCGGGCACTCGGCGCCTTCCTCGACCGTTCAAGAGGAACGATGGGGGCGGTACGGTCCGGTACTGTCACACAATCATGGCGCTGCGGGGGCAGCGCCTGCAGACGCGAGACGGAGTTGGGGTGCGGATGCAGCAGTACGGGGCGCAACAGCCCGTCCCCCCGCCGGACTCCTTCCCGGGCTTCCAGCAGGGTCAGCGCCCCCCGCACCCCGGACCTGCACCCCCGCCACCCGCCCC
>DATMEI010000560.1:0-3738 GCA_035556995.1 Streptomyces sp. | reverse complement strand
GTCGGGCAACGTGTCCGTACGTCTCGGGGAGACCGTCCTCGTCACTCCGAGCGGCGTCCCCTACGACAGGCTCGGCCCCGGCGACCTGTGCGCCGTGGATCTCGAAGGACGGCGCACCGCCGGCGGCCTGAAACCCACCAGCGAACTTCCCATTCACCTGGCCGTATACCGGCACACCGGCGCCCGCGCGGTCGTGCACACCCACGCCGTTCACGCGACGGCGGTCTCCACGCTCGTCGCCGAACTCCCCGCCGTCCACTACATGACGGCCGCACTCGGCGGCCCGGTACGCGTCGCCCCGTACGCCACCTACGGCAGCGACGAACTGGCAGCGCACATGATCGAGGCTCTCGACGGGCGCAGCGCCTGCCTGTTGCAGAACCACGGCACGATCGCCTACGGGGACGACCTGGACCAGGCGTACGACAGGACGGCCCAGCTGGAGTGGATGTGCCGCCTCTGGCTCACCGCCTCATCCGTGCCGGGGCTCACTCCCTCACTGATTCCTCCCGGTGAACTCCAGCGCGTTGCCGAGAAGTTGAGCGGGTACGGGCAGCAGCTGCCGCCGCAGGACTGAGCAGACGTACCGGCGACTGCGGCCACGTGCAGGCCGCACGGAACCGGGACCGGCACAGGAACCGGGACCGGGACCGGGACGGCACAGGAACCGGCACGGCACCGGGCCCGGAAGACCCCCGGCCGGAATCACCCGCCCGACGCCGCCCACTGGCCGTGCAGGACCTACTGAGCGGACACTGACAGGATGCGTCTGCGTACGGCGGCCTTCGCCGCCACCTCTGCACTCGGCGTCGGCGCGGCAGCCGTCGCCGCAGGACGGTACGCCGCCGACGCCGCGCTGCGACCGGCACGTTCCGCACCGACGGCCGGGCGAGGGCACCTTCCCGCCGGCTTCGGCGGCCCGTCGCTGACAGTGCACGAGGTGAGCGACGGACACATCGCCCTCACCCGCTCCCTGACCGCAAGCCTCCCGGGCACCTACGGGCTCACCGGACGCGGCTGCCACGCCGCCGTCGGCCCCGTGCTGGAGGACGAGCAGGCGACAGCCAGTGCCGACACCGTCGTACGCCGGCTGGACCGGATCACCCACGGCGAGCTGACCCCCGGGACCAAGGTCTGGCTCACCCCGCAGGTGTGCACAGGAGGCCCCGGTGACGCGCTCGGCGTCGACCGCATCCACATCGAGGTGCCCGGTGAACTCGGCGCTCTGCCCGCCTGGTTCGTGCCCGCACACCGTGACATCTGGGTCATCGCACTGCACGGACTCGGGGCCGGCCCCGAACAGGCCCTGCCCCTGCTTCCCTTCTACGCCGGGCAGCGCCTCCCGGTTCTCGGCCTGTCCTACCGCGGCGATCCCGGCGCACCCCCTCCTCCTGGCGGCGTACGTCACCTCGGCGACACCGAATGGCGCGACGTCGAGGCGGCGATCCGCTACGCGGTGGAGCACGGCGCCGCGCAGGTCATCCTGCACGGCTGGTCCAGCGGCGCCTCCATGGCTCTGCGTGCGGCGGACGAACTGAGAGCGCGGCCCGGGGCGGCACCGGAGGAGGACAGCGCCGTGGGCAGGATCAGCGGGCTCGTGCTCGATTCGCCCGTGCTGGACTGGTGGCTCACCCTGCGCGCGCTGGCCTCGGCCCGGCACGTCCCGCGTGCGCTTCTTCCGCTGGCCGTACGGGCCGCGCAGGGGCGTGCCCGCGTAGCGGAACCGGAACGCCTCGGGCAGATCGCCGACCCCGCCCGCCTGAGCGTTCCCACCCTGCTGATCCACGGACCGGACGACACGGTCGCGCCTTGGGCGGAGTCCACGGCGTTCGCCGCCGCCCGTGAGGAACTCGTCAGCCTGTACCCCGTCCCGCACGCTCCGCACGCCGCGATGTGGAACGCGGACCCCGCAGAGTACGAGGAGAGGCTGCGCCGCTTCCTGACCCCGCTGATGTGAGCGGTCGACGGCAGCGGGCGCTGTGCTGCGGGGCGAAGTGGCCACGCAGTGGTGCGAGCTGGGGCCGCCGCCGAACACCGAGGTCAGATGGCCTCAACTGACGCTCGTCGCAGGGAAGTTGACCGGTCTTACGGCAAGCGGAGTATGGAATTCCGGGGCCAAGTTTGGGGTTTGCGCCACAGACCATGAAGACTGCTCCTGTGACGCCGTCCCGTACCCCGCGAGACAACCCGCTCCGCCTCGTCCCCACGCGGCCCATCGCCGCTGCCCGGCGCACGGTGACCGCCCGGCGCGCGCGCCCCTCCCCGCCGCCGCCGGAGGGTCTGCCGCCCCGCGAGCAGCTCGCGCGTCAGGCGAGGGCTGCGCTGGCCGACGCCGTCGTGCTCGCCCGCTGGGCCGAGCGGAACGAGGCGCTCCCCGGCAGTGGACAGGATGCCGAACAGGCCGCCGCAGCCCTGCGGATGCCCGCTTCGCAAGTACGCACCCACTGGGACCGCGCGCGTCTCGCCGGCCTCATCGAGCTGCATGGCGGGACGGCACGGCCGGGCTGGCGGCTGCGCGCCTGGGAACGTGACGACAGCGCCGTACTGCGCGGCTGGGTCGCACTCTTCGACGCCTGGTCACTGGCCTATCACGCACCCATCCCCGCCGACCCCGGGCTGGTCGCCGAAGTGGTCGAAGCGGCACCGCAGTTGCTGTCGGTGATGCACCTGACCGCCGGACCCCTCACCTTCTCCGACCTGCACGACCTGCTCGCCCAGCGCATCGCCGAACTGCGTGCCGAGCGCGACACCGTCCTCCCCGAGGCCGTTCCTGACGCGGCGTCCGCCGAGACCGCTGGCCCGATCACCGGCCCGATCACCGGCCCGGCCGCCGGCGCAGTCGCCGGCCAAAGCGTCACCCCGGTGTGCGGCACAGCCGAGGTCTCGCTCCCCGGCCTGCTCGACTGGGCCCTCGACGGCTTCGCGGCCGTCGGAGCCCTGACCCGCTGCCCCGACGTGGAACCCCCGCCCGCACCGCACGGCGCGGGGGAGGAGACCGGCGTACGGCAGGGATCAGCGGTACTCACTCCTCTCGGCAACTGGGCGGTGTGGACCAAGCTCGAACAGATCTGTGTCGCCGCCCAGAGCCCCGCCGGGAACATCGAGCAGCCCGCTCAGGACATGCTGCGCGGCTGCGCCCGGCTCACGCCCGGACCCGCACGTGACGAGTACCGCGCCTGGCTCGCCGCCCGGTCCACCGGCACCGCCATCACCGAACTGCTGGCGGCGGCCCGCGGCGAGGACGCCCTCATCCGCGGACTGGCCTTCGAGGCGCTGCGCGTCGTCGGCGCCCCCGCCGAGGCCGAAGTACGGACGGCAGCCGAGGAACCGACCCTGCGTCCGTACGCACTGCTCTGGCTCGCCGAACTCGAAGGAGCCGACCCCGAGGATCTGGCAGGCGGCGCACACGGTGTGCTCAGCCGGGAAGAGGCGACCTGGCTCTGGGTGGACACCGCGGCAGCCGTCACCGACCACGGCGAACAGCGGCTGCTCGTGGACCACTTGGAGACGGCCGTACAGGGCACGGTTCCCAAGCTGCTGGACGAGGTACGCGCGATCGGGCACCCCCGCACCGTGCAGGTGCTCGTCGCCCTCGCCGCCGCACACCCCGACCCCGCTCTCGCCAAGGCGGTGCGCCGCGCGGCCTTCCAGGTGCACACCGGCGGGCTGTGACCGGCGGCCGGCCCGGCGGCCCGGCGGATCCGTGCGTGCGTGCGCCGGGGTCCTACGCGCCCGGCC
>DATMEI010000559.1:0-6072 GCA_035556995.1 Streptomyces sp. | reverse complement strand
CGTCACGGCCAGCAGCACCGAGGTGCGGTCCAGCTTCAGCGTCGTGGTCGCGTAGGTGATCGCGAAGACGCCCCAGGTGTTGAACGCCGCGCCCTCACCCCAGCGGGCCAGCATCCCGAGAAGGACGTGCCGCCGCGACGACCGCTCACGCAGGAGCTCCACCAGGGGGGCGGACTGCGGGAGTTGACGCAGCTGCCGGACGGCACGGAACGCGGGTGTCTCGTCGATCTTCAGCCGTACCGTCAGGCCGACCGCCACGAGCACGAGGGAGACGAGGAACGCCGCGCGCCATCCGTAGCCGAGGAACGCCTCTTCGCTGAGTACGTTGCTCAGCAGCGCGAACGCGCCTGTGCCCAGGGCGAGTCCGAGCGCCAGACCGATCTGCGGGTAGCTGCCGAACCTGCCCTTGCGGCCGTCCGGCCCGTGCTCCACGGCCAGCAGTACGGCACCGGCCCATTCGCCGCCGAGCGCGACGCCCTGCGCGATCCGCAGGACCAACAGCAGCGCGGGAGCGAGGATTCCGACCTGTTCGTACGTCGGCAGCACGCCGATCAGGGCGGTGGAGACGCCCATCAGGCTCATGGTGAAGGCGAGCGTGCGCTTGCGTCCGATCCGGTCGCCGATGTGCCCGAAGAGCAGACCTCCCACCGGACGGGCGAGGAAGCCGACGGCGAAGGTCGCGAACGACAGCATGGTGCCGACGGTGCCGTTGGCCGTGGGGAAGAACAGCTCACCGAAGACGAGTCCGGCGGCCGTGCTGTAGAGGAAGAAGTCGTACCACTCGACGGTCGTGCCCAGCAGGCTGGAGAGCACCACCGTCTTGAGCCGGCGGGGCCGTGTGGGGAAGAGTTCCGCAGCGGTCGCGGTCCCCGTCCCGCTCTCCGGCTCCGTTGCCGTTGCCGTCCGTCCCGCGCTCATCGGGCCGCGAACGGGACGATGCCCGCCTCCGTCGTGCGCGGACCCGCCGGGTGCTGCCACAGACCGCGCTGCTCCAGCAGCGGCAGCACACCCTCGCCGAACCAGTACGCCTCCTCCAGGTGCGGCACCCCCGAGAGGACGAACTCCTCGATGCCCAGCCGGTGATACTCCTCGATGAGTGCGGCGACCTCCGAGTGGCTGCCCACCAGCGCGGTGCCCGCGCCGCCCCGCACCAGGCCCACGCCCGCCCACAGGCCGGGGTAGATCTCCAGCTGATCGCTGGTGCCGCTGCCGTGCAGTTCGCGCATGCGCCGCTGGCCCTCCGACTCGCTTGCGGACAGGCCCTGTTGCACCGCCTTGATGCGCTCGGGGTCCATTCCGTCGAGCAGCCGCCCGGCCTCGGCCCACGCCTGTGCGGAGGTGTCCCGGCTGATGGTGTGCAGCCGGATGCCGAAGCGCACGTTCCGTCCCTGTGCGACAGCCAGCGAGCGGATCCAGTCGATCTTCTGCTTCACCTGCTGGGGCGGTTCGCCCCACGTGAGATACACATCGGTGTGACGGGCCGCCACATCACCGGCGGCGGGGGAGGAGCCGCCGAAGTAGACCTCCGGGACCGGCTCCGGCAGACGGTTCAATTCGGCGCCCTCGACGCGCAGATGCTCACCGTCGTGGTCGACCCTCTCGCCGTCCCACAGCCGGCGGACGATGTCGAGGAACTCGCCTGTGCGTGCGTACCGTTCGTCCTTGCTCAGGAAGTCGCCGTACGCGCGCTGCTCCGCCGACTCCCCGCCGGTGACGACGTTGAGCAGCAGACGGCCGTGGGACTGCCGCTGATAGGTGGCGGCCATCTGCGCTGCGAGGGTCGGAGATATCTGGCCCGGCCGGAAGGCGACGAGGAACTTCAGCCGTTCGGTCACCTGCGTGAGCATGGCCGTGGTGATCCAGGCGTCCTCGCACCAGGCCCCCGTCGGGGTGAGCGCGCCGGTGAAGCCCAACTGCTCGGCGGTGCGGGCGATCTGGCCGAGATATTCGACGGAGGCGGGACGGTCACCACCGGCGGCGCCGGGAGTCGAGCCGTGGCCGCCGCCGACGATGTGCCGGCTGTCGCCCGTCGTCGGCAGGAACCAGTGGAAGGTCAGAGGGGACGGAGGAGAAGAGGGACCGGTGGGCGGGGCCGAGGACACGGCAGACCGGGGTGTCACCGAAGACACGGGTACTCCAGAAAGGGGGAGGAAAAGGGCATGGGCGAAGGCCGGATGACCGGGGGGGGGAATGCCTGCACACAGCGCCGCAAGGCGAGTTCGCTCAGGCGGGCGGAAGCAGAGACCCCGGCACACGGCACGGGTGAGAACGGCTCAAAGCCGTGGCAGAAGAGGAGAGATGCCGGGCCGGGGGCGTGGTCTCGAACCACGCCTCAGGGGCGGCCCGCGCAGAGTGTCAGCTGTGACAGGTCGCGCTGGACTGGCGGCACAGATCGACGTGGAGACGGACCACGAGGATGTCGGCAGCAGCTGTCATGCTTCGCATTGTGTGCGAACGGCCCCGCACGGATCAACCCCCACTGGGCCGCATTTCAGCAGGTGAGACGGACACTCTTCGGACAGGACGGCGTCCGGAGCCGTTCAGGGCCCGGGAACTCAGGCGGCGTTGAGGATACTTGCGGCCGCCTGGAGCTGCAGCTCTTCCAGAATCTCCGCCTGGTTCGTCGCACGCTGGAGCAGGTCCGTCAGCCGGTCCGGGTCGAGGCCGGCGGCCTGCTGTCCGTGCAGTGAGCGCACGGCCTGCCACATCAGCCGCTTGCCCTCCACACCCAGCCGCAACGACTCCAGTTCGATCATGCTGCTGAGGGGTGCGCGGCGTACGAGGAAGCCGTTGGTCTTGGCGCGGCCGGCCTTCTCCACGGCCCACCCGATGCCGATCTTGTAGCGCCGCACGGGCACTCCGAGTTCGTCCATGACCTCCAGCAGTGCCGCGCGGTCCTGTGCGATCTCGTCGGCGATGCGGACAAGGGTCTGTCCCGCGGACGACTGCGCGTGCTGTTTCGCGATGCGCCGTGCCAGCTCACTGCCGCTGGTGGCCCCCATCAGATGGTCGTTGAGATAGATGGCCAGCGGCTCGGTCATCAGCGGGTTGTGCGGGGCGGTGCCGCGCCGGGTGCTCGGTGCATGGGTCATGGGTGGCTCCCGTCCGGGTGGAGGAGGACTTTCGTCCAGCCTTCGTCGCGGTCGTCGAAGTGCTGGTAGCCGTCGGGTGCGTCGGACAGCTCGAGTTCGTGCGAGACGATCCAAGACGGCTCGGCCTTGCGCTGCTCGATCAGCTTGCACAGCTGCCGGTTGTACGCCTTGACGCTGCACTGGCCGCTGCCCATGGTCTGCCCTTTGGACCAGTGCAGGCCGTAGTCGAAGGCGAACTCGCCTTCCTGGTAGAGCTTGTCGTGACCCCCGGGATCCCGCGGTACGAACTCGCCCGCCACGCCGATGCCTCCGGTCGAACGCACCGCGTGGACCAGGTCGTTGAGGGTGAGGTTGGGCTGCTCGTGGCCCTGGTCGTCGTGCGCCTGGTAGCCGACGCATTCACAGCCGCGGTCCGCGCCGGCGCCGTGAGTCAGTTCCTCGACCACCTCGACCGGAGAGACCGCGGAGTCGTTGACGGCGATCGCGCCGGCTTGCTCGGCCAGCTCCAGCCGTTCGGGATGGCGGTCGACGACCATCACCTGTGACGCGCCCTTGAGCTTCGCCGAGAGCGCGGCCATCAGTCCCACAGGGCCCGCGCCGTAGATGACGACGGACTCACCGGCCTGCAGACCCGCGAGCTCCGTGGCGTGCCAGCCGGAGGGGAAGACGTCGGAGAGCATCGTGTAGTCGCCCTGCCGCGACCGGGCCTCCTCCGGCAGGACGAGGCAGTTGTGGTCGCCGTAGGGCACATGCAGCAACTCGGCCTGACCGCCGCCGTGTTCACCCATGCCGGCGAATCCGTAGGCGGCTCCCGCCCTGTGCGGACCGGGGTTGGTGGTCAGGCAGTAGGCCGTCTTTCCCGCTTCGCAGTTACGGCAGAACCCGCAGGAGATGTTGAAGGGGAGGCTGACGAAGTCACCGACCTTCACCCGGTCGACTCCCTCACCGGTCTCGACGACCTCGCCCATGTTCTCGTGGCCGAGGACCCGTCCGGGCTCCAGCTCCGTACGGCCTTCGAACATGTGCAGGTCCGAACCGCAGATGTTCGTCGTGGTGATCTTCACCAGTACATCGGTCGGCCGCTCTATGCGCGCGTCCGGGACGTCCTCGACGCTGACGTGGGACGGTCCGCCGTACACGAGAGCTTTCATGGAAGACCCTGCCTTCCGCGAAGTGCCCGGTCACACCGTGATCCCGGCGTTCACGGCCCGCACCCGCCGAGCACGAGAGTGGCCGAGGACGCGCGCCGGCCCGCTGGGCCGTCCCCCGGGGGCAACCTCTCAGCCGCGTCACCGCCTCCGATGAGGCGGCGTCTTCTCCTTCAAGGCTCGCACCCGGCGGCGATCTGTCAACTGCGGCCATCAGGCGCAGCGGGCCCGGCCGCCGGCAGCCGCAGCCCGTCCATCAGCAGGTCCAGTACGCGTCCGGCCTGGTCACGCTGGTCCGGCTCGCCTGCGGCGAGTGCGATGCCGCTGAGGCCCGTGAGCACGTCCGCGGGGGCTGCGTCGGGCCGCAGGGTCCCGGCAGCGGAGCCGGCGTCGAGGAGCGTCGTGATCGCGGCGGCCAGCCGCTCCGGGCTCTGAGCGTACGTACGTCCTCCGGAGGCGGTGAGTGCTCGCAGGGCGTCGGCCATGCCACGCCTCGCGGTCACGCAGTCGATGAAGTGGTCCATCCAGGTGCGCATCGCCTCATCGGGGGGCAGCGCCTGAAGCAGCTGCCCGGCGGTCTCGCACAGCCGTGTCAGCTCGTTGCGGTACGTCGCCTCGACGAGCGCGTCACGGGTGGGGAAGTGGCGGTAGAGCGTGCCGATGCCGACGCCGGCGTTCCTCGCGATCGCCTCCAGCGTCACGTACGGCCCGTCCTCGGAGAACGCGCGCAGCGCCGCGTCCAGCAGCCGGTCGCGATTGCGCTGCGCGTCTGCCCGCAGGGGCCGGGGGCCGGTGGTAGGCAGGGCTTCTCCTCATCGGCGGGGCACCTTGATGATCGAAGGGTGCTCCGGTGAAGTGGTCGTAGTGGAGGCTCCTCCGTTTCGCATCGTACTGCGGCAGTACGTACCGGGCGGGTCTCCCACTCCGCACCGACGCGCGAGACGGGATCAGACCATGACCGACACCGCCCCCATCAGTACGCCCTTCACCGCAGACTCCACCGCCGAGGAGGTCATCGACGGCATCGACCTGACCGGGCGCCGGGCCGTCGTCACCGGCGGAGCGTCCGGGATCGGCATCGAGACGGCCCGTGCGCTGGCCGGCGCAGGGGCCGAGGTGACCCTGGCCGTCCGCGACACCGGAGCGGGGCGGCGTACCGCCGACGACATCGGCGCCAGCACCGGCAGCACGCTGGTCCGGGTCGCCCAGCTGGACCTCGCCGACCGCAAGTCCGTCGCGTCCTTCATCTCCGACTGGGAAGGCCCATTGCACATCCTGGTCAACAACGCGGGCGTGATGGCCTCCCCCGAGATGCGCACTCCGGAAGGCTGGGAGCTGCAGTTCGCCACCAACCACCTGGGTCACTTCGCGCTCTCCGTCGGGCTGCACCGGGCGCTCGCGTCGGCGGGCGGAGCACGCGTGGTGTCGGTCAGTTCGAGTGCGCACCTGCGCTCACCGGTCGTCTTCGAGGACATCCACTTCCGGCAGCGTCCGTACGACCCGTGGGTGGCGTACGGGCAGTCCAAGACCGCCAATGTGCTCTTCGCCGTCGGGGCGTCGAAGCGCTGGGAGAGCGACAACATCGCCGTCAACGCCCTGATGCCCGGCGCCATTTCGACCCGGCTGCAGCGCTACGTCAGCGACGAGGAGCTCGACCGTTTGCGTGCGGAGGCCGGCGGGAGCGCCCCGGCTTGGAAGACGCCGGAGCAGGGGGCCGCCACCTCCGTGCTCATCGCTACGTCCTCGCTGCAGCCGGGTCGAAATGGCGCCGGGCATCAGGGCGTTGACGGCGATGTTGTCGCTCTCCCAGCGCTTCGACGCCCCGACGGCGA
>DATMEI010000558.1:0-2170 GCA_035556995.1 Streptomyces sp. | reverse complement strand
CGCGTACCGCGCCGTCCGCCCCGTCCGCCCCATCTGCGCGAGCCGGCAGGCCCGTCGGCGGGAGTACGACCGCGAGCCCGGGCATGAGCGCTGACGGGAGCGCGGTGCCGGTCGTCCGCATCCTGCGGGCACGTGGCGTCCCAGCGGGCATCTTCACCTCACTCGCGGTCCTGTCCACCACGGATGTGCTCACCGCCTACCTTCCGGTCGTCGGCGAGGAGCGGGGCATCGCACCAGGCATGGTCGGCATTCTGCTGAGCCTCCGCGCTGCGGCGTCCGTACTGTCGCGCCTCGCACTTCCCCCGATGACGGCATGGCTGGGCAGGCAGATGCTGCTGGTGGTCAGCTGCGTGGTCGCGGGCGTGGTGTGCGCCCTGCTTGCCGTGCCGCTGCCGGTGTGGGCGCTGGCTCTCGCGCTGGTGGTGCTCGGTTTCGGGCTGGGCGTCGGGCAGCCGCTGACGATGAGCACGGTCGTACAGGCCTCACCCGAACGTGCAAGGTCGACGGCGCTGGCACTGCGGCTGACGGGCAACCGGCTCGGCCAGGTCGGGGCTCCCGCCGGCGCGGGACTGCTGGCGGGGGCGGCCGGTGCGGCAGCACCTTTCGTGCTGCTCGGGGCGCTGCTGCTGGGCGCCTCGGTAGCGGCGGCGGGGTCGCGGGCGCGGGCCCGTACGGACGAGAAGGCCGGAACGGGAAGCGGAAGAGGTACCGGAGCGGAAGCGGTACGGGAAGGGGCACCGGAGGAGGAACCGGAAGCGGAAGCGCAACCGAGAGGGCGGCCTGCACGGGGGCTGAAGCCCGGTCGGCCGGATGAGCCGGTCACGCACGTGAGCCACGGCACGTGACGCCGTACTGACACCCCAAACTAGCGGCGCTAGTTTGGGTCCATGCAGGCACACGACGGTATGTACATCGACGGCGAATGGCGGCCCGCAGCCGGGCCCGAGAAGATCGAGGTCGGCAACCCCGCGGACGGCACACTCCTCGCCACGGTCCCCGCGGGCGGCGAAGAGGACGTGGCCGCAGCGGTACGGGCGGCGCGCACGGCGTTCCCCGGCTGGGCAGCGACCCCTCCCGCTGAACGCGCGGCCCTGCTCGGGGCGTTGCACAAAGCGCTCGAGGCACGCAGAGGGGAGATCGCCGAGACCGTCACCGCGGAACTGGGCTCCCCACTCGCCTTCTCCCAGGCGGTACACGCCAGTGTGCCCATCGCGGTCTGCGCCAGTTACGCGAAGCTGGCGGCCGAGTACCCCTTCGAGGAGGAGATCGGCAACTCCCGGGTCTTCCACGAACCGGTCGGCGTAGTCGGCGCGATCACGCCCTGGAACTACCCGCTGCACCAGATCGTCGCCAAGGTCGCCCCCGCCCTCGCCGCGGGATGCACGGTGGTGCTCAAGCCGGCGGAGGACACCCCGCTGGTCGCCCAGCTGTTCGCCGAAGCCGTGCACGAAGTCGGCCTGCCCGCAGGGGTGTTCAACCTCGTCACGGGGCTCGGCCCGGTGGCCGGGCAGGCGTTGGCCGCGCAGGAGGGCGTCGACCTGGTCTCCTTCACCGGCTCCACCGCCGTCGGGCGGCAGATCGGTGCCGTCGCCGGCGCTGCGGTCAAGCACGTCGCGCTCGAACTGGGCGGCAAGTCCGCCAACGTCATCCTGCCGGGTGCGAACCTGACCAAGGCCGTCAAGGTCGGCGTGGCCAACGTCATGGCCAACTCCGGCCAGACGTGCAGCGCCTGGACCCGGATGCTCGTCGACGCGGACCACTACGACGAGGCCGTGCAGATCGCCGCCGCAGCCGTCGCGAAGTACGTCCCGGGCGACCCGGGCGACGAGAACACGCGGCTCGGCCCCGTCGTCAACGCCAAGCAGCAGGCGCGCGTGCGGGGTTACATCGAGAAGGGGATCGCGGAGGGGGCGCGACTGGTGGCCGGCGGACCCGAAACCCCGCGCGAACAGGGCTACTTCGTCAGCCCGACCGTTTTCGCGGACGTCACCCCCGAGATGACGATCGCCCAGGAGGAGATCTTCGGCCCGGTCCTCTCGATCCTCCGGTACGAGGACGAGGACGACGCCCTGCGGATCGCCAACGGCACCGTCTACGGCCTCGCGGGCGCGGTGTGGGCGGGCGAGGAGAGCGAGGCCGTCGCCTTCGCCCGGCGGATGGACACCGGCCA
>DATMEI010000557.1:0-4919 GCA_035556995.1 Streptomyces sp. | reverse complement strand
GGCCGAGGTCGAGCTTGCAGGCGGTGCCCCGCTTGTTCTTGGCGGTCAGCTCGAACTCGGGCTTCTCCCCTGCCGCGTACTCCTTGTGCACGCTGCGCAGGGACAGCGTCACGTCGGAGCGCTTGCAGTCGGGCAGTTCGGAACCGGCGGGCACGGCCGCACCGCCGCCGGAACCGCCTGTGCTGCCCGAGCCGCCGCCCGCGCTGTCACCGCCGTCCGTACCGCCCGCGTCGCCCGAGCCGCTGCCACCGGGCTCCCAGCCCGAGCCGCCGCCGGAGCCGCCTGCGCCTCCCGCACCACCTGAAGCGCCGCCGTCACCGGTGTCGCCCGAGCCGCCTTCGGAACCGCCGCCCCCGTCCGACTCGTCGCGCCCGCCGGGGCGTTCGCTGACCGCGGGACCGGAATCCGTCGGCCCGGGCGTGATGCTGCTGGCGGGCCCTTTCCCGTCGTCGCCCTTGCCCTGGTTGCCCGTGTCGCCGCCGTTGAGGCCCAAGGCCCAGACGCTCAGCAGAACCAGCAACGCGAGGATGGCAAGAGCAACTGCCCTTCGGCGCCAGTAGATGGAAGAAGGGAGCGGTCCGATCGGATTACGCAGAGATCCCACGCGCAAACCTTACGAGACAACGCGGGCGGCGCAGCCCCCGCCCAGCGCACGATGCGGCAACTTTTACGATGAACGCGCGCAGCGCACACGTCCCCGTTGACGAAACCCCTGTGCACGCCCGGTTGATGGGCTGATGTGACCGGCTCCGCGCTGCTTCTGACGCCCTGTGGGCCGGCTGCTTCAACCGGGCCACGGGCAAGCGACACGCGAAGCCGTACGTACGATCTCGCCCGCAGCACGCCCGACTTCGCGACCGCCGCCGCCAACGGGCCGCCGCCAGTACCGAAGAGTCTCAACCCACCCGCCCCGGCCTGTGCGTCGCGTTTCTCGGGCGCGCACCTCCGTGTCAGGATCAGTCCTGCCATGACTGCGACCACCGAGACTGCATGCACCCCCGAGCCAGAGCCCGAGTCGCCCACGACCAGCGACTCCGTCGGGCAGACCGCTCGCGCCCTCCACTCCCCCGTCGTCGACTGGTTCACCGCACACGCCCGTGACCTTCCCTGGCGCAGCCCCGACGCGGGGGCGTGGGGGGTCATGGTCAGCGAGTTCATGCTGCAGCAGACACCGGTGAACCGTGTGCTGCCGGTGTACGAACAGTGGCTGCGCCGCTGGCCGCGCCCCGCCGACCTCGCCGCCGATCCGCCCGGTGAGGCCGTACGTGCATGGGGCCGGCTCGGCTACCCGCGGCGCGCCCTGCGTCTGCACGGGGCGGCAGCCGCCATAGCGGAACGGCACGGCGGCGACGTACCACGTGAACATTCCCAGCTGCTCGCCCTGCCCGGGGTCGGTGAGTACACGGCGGCGGCCGTGGCCTCCTTCGCCTACGGGCAGCGGCACGCGGTGCTGGACACCAATGTGCGCCGGGTCTTCGCCCGCGCCGTGAACGGACAGCAGTACCCGCCGAACGCCACCACCGCGGCCGAGCGCAAGCTCGCCCGTGCGCTGCTCCCGGAGGACGAGGGGACGGCTGCGCACTGGGCGGCGGCGACGATGGAGCTGGGTGCGCTTGTGTGCACGGCGCGTACACCCGCGTGCGCACAGTGTCCGATCGCCCAGCAGTGTGCCTGGCAGCTGGCGGGCGCTCCGGAGCACGTGGGGCCTGCGCGCCGCACCCAGACCTACGTGGGTACGGACCGTCAGGTGCGCGGCAAGCTGCTGGCGGTTCTCCGCGAGGCGTTGTCCCCCGTGCCGCAGGCCGCCCTCGACCGTGTCTGGGGCGATTCCGTACAGCGCGCCCGCGCTCTGGACGGACTCGTGGCCGACGGGCTGGTCGAGCCGCTGCCGGGCGGGGTCTACCGGCTGCCGCTCAGCTGACTCCGTCCGCGGGGGCGCCGTCGTCGTCGGCGCTGCCGCTCCAGGGCTTGCTGAAGTCCAGCTCGTCGGGGTCCTCCCGCTGCTGGGTGAGCGAGTACCAGTTGCCGGTCGGGTCGCGGAAGATCGCCTCGATGCCGTACGGACGCTCCTGCGGCTCCTGGAGGAACTCCACGCCCTTCGCCTTCAGCTCGGTGTAATCACCCCGGCAGTCGTCCGTATGGAAGGCTCCCGCGCCGAGCGCGCCCTTGCTGACGAGCGCCAGCAGGGCCTTGCCCGACTCCGGGTCCAGGCCCGGCCCGTCCGGGCGCATCAAGGCGAGCTGCACGTCCGGCTGGTTCGGCGGGCTGACGGTGACCCAGCGCATGTCGCCCATGGGCATGTCCATGCGCTCCTCGAAGCCGAGCGTCTCGACGAAGAACTTCTTGTCGCGCTCCTGATCGGTTGACCAGACGGTCGTGAGGGCCAGGTGTTTGATCATGACGGGGCTCCGGATCTGTCGCGGTGAGAGGGGCCGGGGCGCGAAGTCCCCGTGCTGATTCACCGTGTCAGAGCGGCTCTCAGCCCGCTTCTTCGTTGTTGCGCTCTTCCGGGCCGGGGGCAGGGACGGCCCGAGAGGCTGGGGCGGTCCCGGGGGCAGTCGCGGTCCCGGGGGCAGCCGCAGCTCGCGCTGCCGGGCTCTCCTTGAAGCCGCCGGTGAAGAGCATCGCGTAACACCCGGGGATCATCGCCGCAGCCCGTCGCCCGTGCCGCAGCCGGTAGTCGCTGGGGCTGGTGCCGGTCTGCTTCTTGAAGCGCGCGGAGAAGGTGCCGAGGCTGGTGAAGCCGACCAGCATGCAGATCTCGGTCACCGAAAGGTTCGCCGAGCGCAGCAGTTCCTCGGCCCGCTCGATGCGGCGACGGCTCAGGTACTGGCCCGGTGTCTCCCCGTACGCGGATTTGAACGCGCGCACGAAGTGGTAGCGGGAGTAGCCCGCGTACGCGGCGACCGCGTCCAGGTCGAGAGCGGAATCGGCCCAGTCGCGGTCCATCGCGTCCTTGGCGAGGCGCAGCGCACGCAGCCGCGCCGTCCCAGGCGTGTTCATGCGGGCCAGACTGTCACACGGGTGTGGCGCTCTTCTCGGGCTCCGTGGAGGGGTCTCCGGCGTCCTGAGGCGTCTCGTCGCCGCCCTTGAGCGGGACCTCCTCGATGAACCACGAGGCGAGGAAGCAGATCAGAGCGGTCACTGCGGCGACCAGGAAGACCGTGTGTGTGCCGTCGGCCACCGCGTGTTCGTAGACCTCCCGCACCTGCGCCGGCAGCCGCTCCAGCGAGGCCGCGTCCAGCTGTGCGGGCGTCTCGCGTCCGCTTCCGGGTCCGGCGGCGGCGCCTGCCTTCTCGGTCATGCTCTCGCGTACGCGGTTCGCGAAGAGGGTGCCCATGAGGGCGACGCCGAAGGAACCGCCGATCGTACGGAAGAGCGTGGTCGTGGACGAGGCGACGCCCATGTCCTTCAGCTCCACGCTGTTCTGCGCGATGAGCATGGTGAGCTGCATCAGGAAGCCCATGCCGGCGCCGAGCACCACCATGTAGAGCGCCGAGGTGGTGCGGCTGGTGTCCACGTCGAGCTGCGCGAGCAGGAAGAGGCCGACGGGGATGAGGGTGGCGCCGATGATCGGATACGCGCGGTACCTGCCCGTACGCGTAGTGGCCCGCCCGGTGACGACGGAGACGACCATCATCGGCAGCAGTACGGGCAGGAGCAGCAGCCCCGAGTTGGTGGCGGAGGCCCCCTGAACCGTCTGCTGGTAGAGCGGCAGGAAGGTCATCGCGCCGAACATCACGAAGCCGAGCAGGAATCCGATGAGCGTCACAAGGGAGAAGTTGCGGTTGCGGAAGATCCCCAGCGGCAGCACGGGTTCGGCGGCCCGGCGCTCCACGAAGAAGAACGCGACGAAGGCGGCGACGGCCAGAACCGAGAGGCCGATGATCTCGCCCGAGGACCAGTCGTACTCCGTACCGCCCCAGCTGGTGACGAGCACTGCCGCGGTGATCCCGACGGTGAGCAGCCCCGCGCCCGCGTAGTCGATGCTGCCCTGTGCGCGCTTCTTGGGCAGGTACAGCAGCACGGTGACCATGGTCAGGGCGACGGCGCCGAGGGGGATGTTGATGTAGAAGGCCCAGCGCCAGCCGAGCTGGTCGGTGAGGGTGCCCCCGACGAGCGGCCCGCCGATCATGGCGAGCGACATCACGCCGGCCATCATGCCCATGTACTTGCCGCGCTCGCGGGGCGGCACCAGCTCCCCCATGATCGCCATGGCGCCGACCATGAGGCCGCCCGCGCCCAGTCCCTGCAGCGCGCGGAAGCCGATGAGCTGGGACATGGTCTGCGCGGCGCCGGACGTGACGGATCCGGCGAGGAAGACCACGATCGCGGTCAGGAAGACGCCCTTGCGGCCGTACATGTCGCCGATCTTTCCCCAGAGGGGGGTGGAGGCGGCGGTGGTGAGCGTGTACGCGGTCACGACCCAGGAGAGGTGCTCGAGGCCGCCCAGCTCTCCGACGATGGTCGGCATGGCGGTGCCGACGATCATGTTGTCGAGCATGGCCAGCATGACGGCGATCATCAGCGCGAAGACGGCCACACCGACGCTGCGGGGCCGTGGCCCGGCGCCTGCGTCCCCGCCGTCGCCGTCGCCCGGAACGCCCGTCTCCTTGCCCGGGACGCCTTCCCCGTCGGCTTCCCGTTCTCTGTTCGCAGACATGCGTGGCCCCGTTTCCCTTACTTGCCGCCCGGCTAGTTCAGTACCATGGGCAAGGTAGGACGCTTGCTAGCCGGGCGTCAAGTAAGTTTCTTCCGGACGAGGAGCCGAGGCTCATGAGCAGGGGCAACACGCGGCAGCGCATCCAGGACGTCGCCCTGGAACTCTTCGCGCAACGCGGCTACGACAAGACCTCGCTCCGTGAGATCGCCGAGCACCTCGACGTGACGAAGGCGGCGCTCTACTACCACTTCAAGAG
>DATMEI010000556.1:0-4176 GCA_035556995.1 Streptomyces sp. | reverse complement strand
GGGAGTTCTTGAGGCGGTTGGTGGTCCGCTCGACCTCGTTGCAGCGCTTGTAGTTCTCGCGGCCGAAGCCGGTGGGCCGGCGCCCTTGCCCCTGAGGCGTTGCGGTCGTCCGCTGGCCCTTCGGCTCGGGGATCGTGTGCTGGATCTGTCGCCTTCGCAGGTAGCTGCGGTTACGGCGCGAGCTGTGGACCTAGCCCGTACTCTGCTGCGGCGGTATCCAGTCGAGTTTGTGCCGGATGTGCGACGACATCTTCGCGTCCAGCTGCACGTGCAGCTGGGTGTTTCCGCAGGCCGCGCAGACGTAAGCGTCGAACACCGGCTGCTTCGCCCCCAACTTGCCCGTTCCCGACTGGCGGAGCCCGGCCTGCGCCACGTACTCGCCCCGGTACACCTCGCCGCCGCCGCACACCCCACAGCGTCCGTAGCGCATATCCCCATTAGCCATGGGGACGAGCCTAGATCCTGCACGGTCGGTCTTGGCGAAACAGCCAACGGGCACGAGCCCGTCAGGAAGGGCCGGAACATCCCGCACAACGAACAAGGCACGGGTCTGTGACCTGGGCCTTCGTTGTGGAGTGGGTGACGGGAATCGAACCCCTTCGCTTTACCGGCGAGGTACGTGTACTTCGACGGTCTGGAGACGGTGTCGCCCGGCGTGGTGCGCATCAACCACTGGCGCCCCGGCCCCGGCTGGAGGCGCGCGAACAGGCGGAGTTGGTGGACCCGAAGCTCAAGTCGCTCCGCTGAGGCGCCAGTTCAACGGGCGCATGCCGCCACCGCGTTGACGGCGGGAAGAGCAACAGCGCTCCCGCGGGCGGGATCCCCGTCGTACGAGGCGGCTCTCGAGTCATTGTCGGCAGTTCGTGGCGCGGCTGCCGTGGCCAGGGCGCCAGCATCATCCTTGCGCTTTCTGCGGGCAGAGGCAGCAATCTGTCTTGCCATTTGTCGGACAACTGAACATACCGCTGCAGGTTGGCTGCTCGCGCTACTCTGCCGCCGCGGGAAATGAAGTGATCACGACAAAATCAGACTCGGAGAGACCATGAAGAAGAGAACCGGCATCATGCTGGGCATGATCCTGGTGGCGGGGGCCGCGGTGACACCGGTCGCGGCGTCCGCCGCGGAGGAGGAGCCGCAGGCGACGAACTTCCAGCTTCCATTCAAGTGCGCGGACTCCTGGCGACTCGACACCTGGGGCCACAACCCCGCGCTGGACATGGTCAAGGAGCCGGACCAGCACGGAACCGAGGGCGCGCAGCTGGTCGCGCCGGAGGCCGGCACCGTCAACATGTCCTTCTGGCACGACAACGCCGGCAACGTGGTCCAGATCAACCACGGCGCCGGCCACTTCACCACGTACCTCCACATGAAGTCGCGGTCCGTCAACGTGGGCGACAAAGTCGCTCAGGGGCAGGGGATCGGCGCCGTCGGAAAGACAGGCCCGACCTCCAACGGTCACCCCCACCTCCACTTCGAGCACGGCGTCGACGCCAACGGCGATGGGAAGGCCTCCTGGGGCACATCCGACTCGGAACGGGTCAAGGCTTCCTTCAACGGGGTCGAGTACGCCGGAAGCAGCAAGACCTGGCGGAACGTCAAGAGCAACAACTCCTGCTGACACGGACCCCGGTCGGCGATCGGGCGGCCCCTCAGCTCGCTGCGTCCCGGAGACCCTGAGGTCACCGGTCGCACGGCTGTCGGGTCGTCCGCGCCCCCTGGCACGCACGCCGAGGGGCGGCCTCACGACCATTGCGCCCGCCCTCGGGCTACGGACGCTGCGCATCACCGCTTCCGCTTCTGCGCGGTCTGGACAACAAACAAGGCCCGGGTCTGTGACCTGGGCCTTCGTGGTGGAGCGGGTGACGGGAATCGAACCCGCGCTCTGAGCCTGGGAATCACAGGGTCTGGCTGAGCAGTTGGCGCGCCGACCTGGGGCACCGCGCCTTACGTTCCTCTGACTGGCGACCTGACGGAACCGCCGTTGACCGTGGTTTACCGACCCTACGGGCACGGTACGGGCACGCGTGTTGGCGTCACCAAGCAACGAAGCTGAAGTGCCGTGCAGGCGAGGGACTGATCCAGAGAGGCGTCCGAATGAAGGCGATTGTGGTGTCAGATGAAGCCGCGGGAACGGCCGGGATGACGCTGGCGGAGCGGCCAGAGCCGGAGGCGGCGGGGAACGACGTCCTCGTTGAGGTACATGCGTCGGGATTCACCCCTGGCGAGCTGACGTGGCCCGGAACCTGGACCGATCGTCTCGGCCGCAGCCGCACGCCGTCGATCCCCGGCCACGAGGTGGCCGGTGTGGTCAGCGCGCTCGGCTATGGCACAAGGGGGCTGTCGGTGGGACAGCGGGTTTTCGGCCTCGCGGACTGGACTCGCGACGGCACCCTGGCCGAGTACGTAGCCATCGAGGCGCGCAACGTTGCGCCGCTGCCGGGCGATGTCGACTTCACGGTGGGCGCGAGCCTGCCGATCTCGGGCCTGACCGCGTGGCAGGGACTGTTCGTGCACGGCCGCTTCCAGGCGGGACAGAGCGTCCTCGTGCACGGCGCGGCCGGCGGAGTCGGCTCTTTGGTGACCCAGCTCGCCAAAGAGGCCGGTGCCCATGTCATCGGCACCGGACGTGCCGCCGATCGGCAGGCCGCACTCGACTTCGGCGCGCAGGAGTTCGTTGATCTCGACAACGACTCGCTGGAAGACGTCGGCGGAGTCGATCTGGTCTTCGACGTGATCGGCGGCGACATCCAGAGGCGGTCCGTGGGTCTGGTTCGAGCCGGCGGGATGCTGGTGACGATCGCCGGCCCGCCCGAGGCCCAGCCGGCCGAGGGCATGGCGGTGGACTTCGTCGTCGAGGCCGATCGCGGGCAGCTCAACGAGATCGCCCGCCGGGTGCGGGATGGCCGGCTGCGGACGAACATCGGCAACGTGGCGCCCCTCGACGACGCCGTCGCCGCCTTCAACCCGACCGAGCGGATCAAGGGAAAGACCATCATCCGCGTTCGGCCATCCGCTGACGGATAAGGGCGAGCTGCCGCGGCAGGAATCGAACCCGCAACCTTCTGATCCGTAGCTCTGAACAGCTCGGTCGGTGACGGTCGGACTAGCTGTGTGGGCGGACGGTGGCGGAGGCCGGCGAGGCTGGCGGTCAACTGAGTTGCTGTACTTCGCTGCTGTACCGCACGTGCAGGACGTGGGCGGCGTGCGTGGTGAACGCCGCCGACACCACCGGCCAGGACAGGCCGTGATCGCGGGCGGACTGGACCACGGTACGGCCGCCGTCGGCGACCGCCGCCCCGGCGGCCCGCCGTAACCGGACGGTGAGCCGCGAGTGCGCCGGGATCTGCACCACCTGCGCGGTGAACGTCCCGCGCGGGCATGCTGCCTGGTCGCAGTTCCAGCGCCGATGTCGACGCCGCTGTCCGCAAGCAGATCAGCCCTTCGCTTCGCGGACGTCCTTTCCCTGCTCGGCGAACGCCTTGAAGTCCTGCATGTGCTGTTGCGACTGCTTGCGGAAGGCGCCGGGCATCAGGAGCCCCACCAGTCGCATCAGCAAGCCGCTGAACCGATATTCGCTCTCGCTCACCCAGAGCGTCGTCTCCGGACCGGCTTCGGTCAGCCGGTCGCGCACGGCGCTCCACATGCCCTCGCCCACGATCTCGCGGTCGAAGTGAACGACGCTCCCTTTCGGGATCTCGCGCAGGTCTGCCGGTTCCCGGCGCGTGATCGTCTCGGTGCACTCGATCTTCCGCTGCCCCATCTGCATCACGACCCGCGACTTGGTGCCGACCTGCCCGTGCACCCCACTCAGCGGCTCGTGCAGCACCAGGCCCCGCAGCCACTTCGGCAGGTGTGCCGGGTCGGCCAGCAGCTGGGCCACCCTCTCCCGCGGCAGGGCGATCTCGATCGAGACGGTGTACTTCATGGCGGAGTGCTCCAGGTTCTCCCAGCGGAAGACGCACGCTAGCGGCCTCGCCTCTATCAGTCCAGGCTTATACGTGTGTCGAGGCCGCGCGCCGGGGGTCGTGGGACTGACGCCGCGTCGCGCCGCACCTGAGCAGCGGCCTTGCGGCGCACCTCAGGTCGACTACTCTCCCGGTGGTGCAGAACCCGGACGGCGAGGCATGGGGACAGGTTCTGTCCGCCGTGATCGAGGAGTCGCACCTCGTGCCCGCC
>DATMEI010000555.1:0-4824 GCA_035556995.1 Streptomyces sp. | reverse complement strand
GAACGACCCGCGGTGGCACGACTCGCCCTCGCGGGGTGAGGGCGGTACGGGGGGCGGTGGCCAGGCGGGCGGCTGATCCCACTCCCGCGGACGGCGGGACGACTCGGCTGCGCAAGGCAGTTCGTTCCGCTAGCCGGTGGTGGTGACCTCGGCCGAGTGGGGTGTGAACGCGATGCGGGTGCGGGTGCCGTCCGGTGTCCAGCGGATCTCGGCGGACTCCTCGTCGGCCGCGACCAGTGAGGCAGCCGTGTGCAGGGGCGCTGCATCCGCGGTGCCGGCGCCGGTGAGGGCGGCCAGGGCGACGAAGAGCGCTGTTCCCGTCGCGTCACCGGTCAGAGAGGGAACGTGCGCCCACCGCGTGAACGCTGTGCCCTGTGGGGCCCGCAGCATGGACGGGCCGGGTCCGGTGAAGCCGTGCAGACCGTGCAGTTGAGCCGTCACCGGTACGCCTGACGGGCCGGACTCCCGTCCGGACTCCGGGCCGGTGGCCCAGCCCGTCAGGCGTACCCGCGCACCCGCGGGCGCACCGGTCACACGGTGCACGCGCAGCTCGAAGCGGCCCCGTACGAACGTCACGCTCTGGACGCGCATGCCCGGCACCATCGGGCCGCCCGTGGAGAAGACCGGCGTGTGCCAGGACGCCGCCCAGCCCCAGGCGCCGTCGGGGTCCGCGCCGGCGCCCAGCGGGTGGATGCGCAGGCGCGCACCGGCGGCGGTGGCTCCGTGCGGGTCCCGTACCTCGACGGTGAAGTGGTTGTCCGGCACGTTGCCGCCCGCGGTGGGGCCCGTACGGGTGGAGTAGGCGAGCCGGGCGTACAGCGGGTCCTGCGCACGCGCCGTCTCGCCCTCGTGCGGGGGTACGTGGTCGCTGCCGTGGTTGTGCAGCCGTACGAGCCCGTCGCCGCCCGTCGTCTGGATCAGCAGCCCGGCCGAGGGCAGGGCGACGGCGCGGTCGGGGCCCTCGCTGGGGGCGGGCTCCTCGCGTGCGGTCCACAGGGGGTCGTCCGCCGGAATCAGCAGGGGAAGCAGGCCCTTCGACGCCCAGTACGGGGAGGCGGGGCCCGAATAGTCCTGCAGCGTCGCCGCGTGCGGGCCGTGCCAGCCGAGCGAGAGCAGCCCGTCCTCGTTGAGGGCGCCCCGGTCGAGGAAGTAGCGGACCGAACCGCTCAGCAGCCGCCGGGAGACTCCCGGCGCGAGTGGCGTGTGTCCGGTCAGCGCGCCGAGTGCCACGGCCGTGCCGGCTGCGAAGCGGTACGTCAGGGAGCGGCCGAAGTGGAGCGGTGCGCCGTTCCCGTCGAAGAGCTGGGCGAAGCTTTCCAGGTGGGCGTGGAGCCGGGCGCCGAGGTGCGCCGACTGCCCTGTGTCCTGGGCGAGATGGGCGTGCAGCAGCGGATACAGGTGCAGGGCCCAGCCGTTGTAGTGGTCGAAGGCACGGCCGTCGCCGTCGCTGTACCAGCCCTCACCGCGGTACCAGCTCTCCAGCAGTTCCAGGCCGCGCTCGACCGCGAGCCGCGTCTCGCTGTCGCCGCGTCCCGCCGACTCCAGGAAACCGGCCACGGTCAGCGGGAAGAGATACCAGTTGTTGGGCGCGGGTACGTGCCGCAGCGCTCCCCGCAGCCAGCTCTCAGCGCGGTCCTGCACGTCGGGCTCCAGCCGGTCCCACAGCCACGTGCGGGTCAGCCGCAGTCCGAGTGCGACGGAGGCCGACTCCACCATCGGCTGGCCCAGAACGGTGTGGTCGAGGATCGGCGGCCAGGACTCGGAGTCTTCGCGGCCGGGCGTCCGGGTGCCGGCGGCCAGCCCGTCGGCGTACTTCTCCAGCCAGCCGTGCGGGTCCGCGCCGTCGGCCCCGGCGACACGGAACGCGGCTGCGAGGAACGTACGGGCATAGCCCTCCAGTCCGTCGGAGCGAACTCCCGTACGGGAGGGGTGTCCTGGCAGGTCGAGCATCGCGCCGCGTGGGGTGGCGAAGCGCCACGCGGCGGTCAGCAGCCCGTCGGCTGTCGCCTCCCAGTGGGCGCGGGTCCAGCCGGTCCGGGGGCTCAACTCCCTGTCTTCGGGAGGCAGTTCGAAGGGCAGGGGAGCGGGGGGAGCAGCGCCGGAAGCGGTCATGCCAGGAACGCCAGCCTTTCGCGTCGTACGGGATGGGCGAATCCCTCTCCCGAGGCCCAGCGGGCGACTTCGGAGACCGTCAGATCGGCGAGGCGCCGCAGCTCGTTGCCCAGGGAGCCGGCGATGTGGGGTGTGATGAGCGCGTTCTCGCAGTCCCACAGCGGGTGCCGGCGCGGCAGCACCTCCGGCTCGGTGACGTCGAGCACCGCACGTATCCGGCCCGCGAGCACGGTCTCCGTGAGTGCGTCCTGGTCGAGGACGGCGCCGCGCGAGGTGTTGATGAGCGTGGCGTCCGGGCGCAGCGCGGCGAGGAGTTCGCGGCTGACGAGCCCGCGCGTCTCGGGCAGCAGCGGCGTGTGGACGCTCAACACGTCGCAGGACGCGAAGAGTTCGGGCAGCGACGCCGTGCGTACGCCCAGGGCGGCGGCCTCCTCCTCGGTGACGTAGGGGTCGTGCAGCAGCACCTCCAGGTCGTAGGGGCGCAGCAACTCGATCACCCTGCGCCCGATCAGGGAGGCGCTGAGGATTCCCACGGTGCGCCGGTAGTTGCCCATGCCGGGGTGTGCGTGGAGCCAGTCGGTGCGGGCACGGCCGGCGGCGTACGCGCGAGCCGTCTCCAGAACCCGCTTGCCGCTGAGCAGGATCATCGCGACCGTGTACTCCGCCACCGGAAGGGCGTTGGCCGCGGCGGCGGAGGAGACCTCGATGCCGCGGTCCCAGCACGCGTCGGTGACGTGCCCGCGCACGCTGCCCGCCGTGTGTGCGATCGCGCGCAGCCGGGGGGCGGTTGCGAGTACGGCCTCGTCCAGGGGCGGGCAGCCCCAGCCGGTGATCAGCAGTTCGGTGTCGGCCAGTACGCGTCGTGCCTCGTCCGTACCGAGGTCGTGGAGCGAGGGGAGCGGCTCGGGCTCGGTGAGCCGGGCCAGGGCGTCGAGAACCGCCGGTTCGAGAACGGTCTCGGCCGCGGCGGGGTCCATGGCGAGCGCGGCGCGGGGGCGGCGGGCCGCGGGGGGGTCACCCGGTCCGTCCGGACGCTGCCCGCGTGGGGATGTCGGCATGTCTCTCCTCGGCGGACCGGCCGGTGACAGGTGATGACAGGTGATGAGAGGCGATGGCAGGTGTCACCTGAGGCTGCCCGCTGCCGGGCCGGAACGCCAGAGGCCGTGCGCCCGGGACCGTACATCCGGGACCGTACGCCGGAGGCCGCACGCAGTGGCCGTACGCACCGGTGAGCCCGGCCCGGCGGAGGGGGACGCGTCGCTACCAGCGCGAGGGCGGCGGAGCCGAGAGGTGGTCCGCGAGGCGGGAGAGGCGGTCGCGGAAAGGCCGCCGCCGCGTGCCGGCAGCGGGCAGGCCCGGCGCACCGCTCGGGCCGCGGGACCCGGGGAAGCTCTCGCCGGTGGCCGCGCTGACCAGGTGCTGCATCGTGTCGAGGTCGACCTCGGCCGCGTCGGCGCTCAGGGTGTCGTGTGCGATGCCGTGCAGTTCGCCCATGTCGCCGGCGTCGCGGTCGTCCAGGGCGAGCACGGTCGCGCCCGCCCGGCGGGCGTCGTGCACCCGTTCCAGCAGGTCCGCGCCCGGCTGTTCCGGGGTGACCACCAGCACGGTCTCCCTTCGTCCTGCCGCCTCGATCCTGCCCAGGCCCGCCGAGAGATGCGCGGGGGCGGAGGGCGGAACACGGTGCCGCACGAGGGTCGGCGACAGTTCGGGCAGCCCGGACCAGGCGGCCTCGTCGTCCAGGTGCGCCGCCAGGTGCCACGGCTCGTACGACTCGGTTCCCACCAGCAGCAGTCCGCCCTGGTGCGGACCGACCGACGCGCGGAGCGAGCCGGCGAAGCGGCGTGCGGACTGCACCCATTCCGTTCCGGAGAGCACTTCCCTCAGATGTGCGACACGTACGGCATCCATGGCCCGGCATGATGCCTCAACAGGCGCCCCGGAACGGGAGATTCGGCTGTGGTCACCCTTACGGATGTGACGGCGCGGCGGGCCGCGGAACACCGGTGCGGCGCTCGCAGACGTTCATCTCCCGTTTCCTTGACGCTCTGTTGCCGCATATTTACTTTCGGTATCGGACAAGTGTCTCTCTGCGTCCGGAAGTTGGGAGTCGCCCGATGCCGTACGAGACCTCCGTGCCCTTCCGGGCCGGGAGCGAGGGCTACGCGAGCTTCCGCATCCCGGCCTGCGTGAAGGCGCCCGACGGCGCACTGCTCGCCTTCGCCGAGGGGCGCGTGCACTCCTCAGGCGATGCCGGGCACATCGACATCGTCTCCCGCAGATCGGCCGACGGCGGGCTGAGCTGGGAAGAGCTGCGGGTGGTCGCCACCTTCGGCGAGGGCACCGCGGGGAACCCGGCACCCGTGGTGATCCACGGCCCGGGGGAGGGCCCCGCGGCCACCGGGCGCGTCGTCCTCGTCTTCGTCACCAACGGCGCGGACGCCACCGAGGACCGCATCAGGCGCGGTGAGGTCGCCGCCGCCGACGCCCGCCGTGTGTGGGTGCAGAGCAGCGACGACAGCGGCGCGAGCTGGTCCGCCCCGTCGGAGATCACCGCCGACGCGAAACGGCCGGAGTGGCGCTGGTACGCGACGACTCCGGGGCATGCCCTGCGCCTGACGTCCAGTCCGTACGAGGGCCGCCTCGTCGTCCCTGCGAACCACTCGATCCCGCCGGCGGGCGGCGACGACGGCACCGAGGGCCACTACAACGGCG
>DATMEI010000554.1:0-2494 GCA_035556995.1 Streptomyces sp. | reverse complement strand
ACCGGATGAGTCTTCCAAGAACAGCGGGTGCAAGGGGAGGGCGCCCGTATGAACAGCCGTCAAAGACCCGGAGCAGCGCGCCTGACCTAGAGGTCCGGGTCGGAGAAGCCCCAGGATGACCACCAGTTGAGGGTGGCGGTGCCCTCCAGCGTGGGGTAGTCGAATCGGACGTGGCTGCCGCTCGACGAGAAGCGCACGTGCTCCCAGCCGTCGAAGTGCTCGGTGACCTCGACGTCCCAGTCGTCGAGATCGTTCGCCGTGGCGACGGCGGCGATCGAGTAGTCGGGGGGACTCCCGGCTGGGCAGCCGTAGCCGTAGTCGGCGATGGCCGCGACGGTGCCCCGGTGGGTGGCGAGGGTGACGTACCGGCAGTCGTACTCCTGACTGCGGTAGATCACCCGGGGCTTGGACCATCGGCTGCCCTTGGTCGTCTGGTGGCGTTCGACAAGGCCCTGTTCTCCGTAACGCAGCGAGACGCGACGGCCGTCGTCGAGGGTGATGCGGGCGCTGCCGTCGCCGAGTTTCAACCGGCCCTCTTCGTGGGCCCGTTCATCCCAGATGAGCCATCCCCCCGTCAGCGCCACGACGAGGACGACGCCTACGCCGATCAGCAGGGCCCTTTTTGTGCGCATGCCGACTTCCCGACCTTCCAGTGAACTCCAGGAGGGTGTGGAGACGTTCCGCCGCGGGCTGCTGGTTCCTGGCGGTGGGAGGACCGTGGCCGGCCTCCGGTTCGACTACGTCATCACCTTGTGCGACTCCGCGAAGTCTGCCCCGACTTCGGCGGCCGTCCACAGCTGGTCCGCTGGAGCATCCCCGACCCGGCCACCGCTGGTGACACCGGCCAGGACAGCTACCCGGTCTTCCACCGCACCGCCGCCGAGATCGGCACCCGCATCCACCACCTGCTGGCTGTCCTCGATAGCCCCCCGGACCATGAGGCCCAACCATGACCACACCCGGCCAGCTCGCCGGCGTCCGCCACCTCGTCGACGACGTCCAAGCCGCCGTGGAGGAAGTCTGGCGCCGCACCCATGACCAGGGCCGCAGGCTCCGCGCGAAAGCCGGTCGCAGGGCTGCGGCGCTGAAGTACGCTCAACTGACCTGCAGTACACGGGGGGTTGCTGATGGTGTACGTACGCGATCTGGTGCGCGAGTCGGTGGCTGAGCGGGCGGCGCACGAGTTGCCGCTCGTCGACAGCCTGCGGAGGTTCGACGACGACCGGATTGTCCGCATCCTCACCGCACGGAAACGGAAGCGGGAACCACTCGGCTTCGGTTATGCCGAGGTGGCCGCGCTGATCACCCCGGTGCTCTGGCTCGTCCTCGACCAAGCGGCACGACGTGGGGCGGACAGGGCCACGGAGAGCCTGTTGGCACGAGGCCGGTCGGGAGTGCGCAGACTGCTGCACCGAACTCCGGCCGCACCGGGCCGTGTTCTGATCGAACTGGAACCTGACGAGCTGGCCCTCGTCAGGACGCAGATCGTGGAGCGGGCCGCCGAGCGGGGCATCGAGCGCCGGGAGGCCGAAGCGCTGGCGGACAGCGTCGTGGCCCGGATCGCGACAGCGCCCGCAACCGCTCATGAGCGGTACGGAACGCCCGACGCCACCTCATGAAGGCCTTAGGGCTCGTCCGGCGGATCTTCTCGGGCCCCCGACGACAGCTACGGCGCCTCTCCCCCTGGCTTCGCCGGGTGGTGCCCCAGCGTGCTGATCCTCAAAGACCGCCCGGACAGGCCCTGGCCGCGCTCACGAGTGCGATCGGGACCGGGCCCCGTTTTGCGCTCCTGATGACTCTCGTGACGGTGTCGAGCGTTCCCCTGTTCGACATCTTCTTCGCTGTTCTGGACCCCGACGCCGCCCAAGACGGTCAGCAAGGCACGATGGGCTGTCTGTACGCTGCCGGGTTCGACCCCGCCAGCAGCGATCTGAGCAACATTCAGGCGACCATGCGTCGTCCGGGCCTCTTGTCGAAGTGCTTTGACCAACAGCCGGTGTCCTACGACGGTTTGACAGCCACTCTGGTGCTGCTTGCTGTCGCGGGACTGGTGTACTGGTGGCAGCCGAAGGTACGTGACCGACTGCGCAGGACGGTGCCCGTAGAAGCCGTTGATGCCGACGGCTCGCTGCGAGCGGAACTGGCCGCCCTGTGCGAGCGCACCGGGATTCGCTCGGATCTGCGCTTCTGCGTCGATCCGGCCCGTATGACCTCCGGCGCCGGCGTCTACGGCCGCACGGGCAGTTACAGCGTATGCCTGCATGCCGGTTTGCTCGCCCGGCGCGGCAGCGACCCCGAAGGCTTCCGCGCCGTCGTCCTCCACGAACTCGCGCACGTGTATCACCGTGACGTGGACTACGCCTATGCCAGTACAGCGCTGTGGCGGGTCTTCCTCCTCCTCGCCCTGCTGCCGCACTTCGCCCTGTACGGCTGGACTCTGGTCCTCTTCCTGGCAGGCGCCGATTCGCCCTGGTGGCCTGCGGCAGCACCCTCG
>DATMEI010000553.1:0-2507 GCA_035556995.1 Streptomyces sp. | reverse complement strand
GGGATGGTCCATGAACCAGGAGGTCAGATCCTGGCCGCGTTCCTGCTTCTTCGCGGTGAGCAGCTCGCCCAGGTACTGCTCGAACGACGCGTTCGCGGCGTTCGCCTCCTCGCGGCTGTTCCCCTCCATCATCCCGGCGATGGCGGAGATGAGCTGCTCGCTGTAGGAATCGGGCATCCCGAACAGCCGGTTGAAGAGCATCAGCGGCAGCACACGCGCGTACTGCCGCATCAGGTCGGCCTCGCCCTCCGCCCCGAAGCCGGCGATGAGCGAGTCGGCCGTCTCGACCACCGTCGCCCGCAGCTCGTGCGGCGGGATGCGGTCGAAGGCGTCGGTGATCACCTTGCGGTAACGCTCGTGCGTCTCACCGTCGTTGAAGAAGACGTTGGGGCGCCAGCCGAGCATCGGAAGGACGGGTGAGTCCTCCGGGACGGTCTTCTGCCAGTCACGCGAGTCCTTGGACCATGTGACGGGGTCGTGCAGCAGATCCAGAGCGGCGCGGTAGTCCGTGACCAGCAAGGCACCTGTCCCCGGTGAGATCTCGACCGGTGCCAGCGGGCCGTACTCACGCAGCCGGTCGTAGACCCCGTACGGGTCGGCGGCGAACTCCGGTCCGTACAGAGGTGTCAGCTCGTGGCTGGCGGGACTCATCGGCGGAGGCATGACACCGCGGGGCGCGCCGGACGAACCGGAGCCGGGGGCACGGGGGTTGGAGGTGCGGGGGCCGGAGGCACGGGGGTCGGAGGTGATGGGCCCGTGCGTGCGGGGAGAGGTCACGCTGACTCCTGGGGCGTGAGGGCGAGTACGTGGCCGACCAGGGCGATCAGCGCGTCGGCTGCCTGGTCGCGGTCGCGCGCATCGCACAGCACGAGCGGCGTGTCGGGGAGCAGGTCGAGGTGGTCGCGGAGCTTGGAGGGGTGGTGGGCGGGCGAGTCGGGGAAGTTGTTGACGGCTACCGCGTACCGCAGACCGGCCTCCTCGATCATGTCCATCACCTCGAAGGAGTCCGACAGACGGCGGGTGTCGGCCAGCACCAGCGCGCCGAGCGCCCCGCGGGCGATGTCCTGCCACAGGGGGCGGAAGCGCCGCTGTCCGGGCGTGCCGAACATGTACAGCACCAGATCGCCGGGGAGCGTCAGACGCCCGAAGTCGATCGCCACGGTCGTCGTGGACTTCTCGCGGGCCCCGGAGAGGTCGTCCACAGCCGCGCTGCCGGACGTCATGATCTCCTCGGTGTGCAGCGGCTCCGTCTCGGACAACGAGCGGATGAAGGTGGTCTTGCCCACCCCGAAGGGGCCCGCGACCAGCAGTTTCACCAGGGTCTGAGGCGTATCCGGGCTGAGGTACATCTCGTTCGGCGGCGGCGTGGCGTCCTTTTCGTGGCCGTCTCTGTCGTCAGCCACGGCGGTCGTCGTGCCGGCGGCTCTGCCGCAGGGGTCGTGGCGGGAGTCGTCGCCCGATGCGTTGTCGGGGTCGTCATCGGGAGGACTTGATAGTGCGGAGTCCATCGAGAACCTTCTCCAGAATCTGCCGCTCGGGCAGTTCGGCTTCGGGTACGGGGGCACGGGCCGACAGCCGGCCCGCATCGACGAGATCGGCCACCAGGACCCTGACGACGCTGAGAGGCAGCCGCAGATGCGCGGCGGCCTCGGCCAGAGTCAGCACCCCGGGCTGAAGCAGCTCCAACAGCCGCCGCTGCTCGGGCCGGAGCCTCGAGGAGGGGCTGGCCGGGGCGTACAGCACGGTGAGGCGGTCCAGCGTGTTGCGGCTGGGGCGGGCACGTCCGGTGGTGGCCAGATACGCCGGTACGAGGCGCCTGTGGTCACGGGGTGGTGGTGTCATGCGGGACTGTCTTGCCGTGGTGGGCTGCCCATCGCCTTCCCGCCCAGAGTGGCCACCTGGATCTGCATGTGGTGGGTGACGACGCCCATGTTGACTTCACGGCCGGCGAAGACGGCAAGGCAGGTGTTCTCGCCCGCGGGTATCGCGAACACCCAGCCGAGATCGGATTCGATCACGGTCTGGCGGAGCTGGACGTCGGTCTCACCGGCGAAGGCGGCGGTAGTGGTACGGGCGGCGCCCTGCAAGGCGGACAGCATGGCGGCGACGCCCTCCGCCGCATCCCGCTCGAGACCCGGTGAGCTGCCCTCGATGAGGCCGTCGCCGGAGATGACCGCCGCATGGATCACATGCGGCAGTTCGAGGAGCGGAGCCAGCACCCAGGAGGTGTCTTCGCGGAGAGATCGGCGCTCGGGAGTGGTCATGCGGGCGGATTCCCTTCGGAGGCACGGGGATCGACGTTGCCGGCGCCGTCGGGCCCGGTGTCGCTGTCGGCGGGTTCCAGGGCGGCCGGCCCGTCCGGGCCCGGCGGCTCGGCGCCGGCAGCCGGTTGCCGGCCCGCCCCCGAGTCGACAGCGGCCCGTCCGGATGCGGTGCCCTGCTGAAAGGCGGACCACAGCAGCGCGCTCTCCTCCGGCGTCGGGTGAGGGGCGGCCGGGGCGGTGATT
>DATMEI010000552.1:0-15086 GCA_035556995.1 Streptomyces sp. | reverse complement strand
CCGGGACGCGGTACGTGATGCGGTCGGCGGCGGCCTTCTCGCCGAGGGCGGGGAGCCCGTCACCGCCGAGCGGGCCCGGTGTGGCCCAGGTACCGGAGGCGTCGATGACCGCGCGCGCGGTCAGTCGCTCTTCGCGGCCGTCGGACGTGACGAAGTGGACGGTGAAGGGCTGCTGCTCCCGGTCGGCGTCGACGACGCGGTCACGGCTGAGGCGGGACACGCCGGTCACGCGCGTGCCGTAGCGGACACGGTCGCCGAGCGCGTCGGCCAGCGGCTGGAGGTACTGCCCGGCCCAGTCGCCGCCGGAGGGGTAGGCGGCCCCGTCGGGGCGGACCCAGCCGGTGGGGGCGAGGAGCTTCTCCGCAGCGGGGTCGACGACTTCGGCCCAGGGGGAGAACAGCCGCACGTGGCTCCACTCCCGTACGGCGCTGCCCGCGCGGGACCCGGCCTCCAGGACCAGCGGGTTCTGGTCCCGCGCGACGAGGTGGGCGGCGGCGGCCAGGCCGGTCGGGCCGGCTCCGATCACCACGGTGGGCAGGGCGGCGGTGGGCGGTGCGGGCACGGTGACTCCCCGGGTTGTTTCGACGTCTGTCTATGACTCGCATTGTCAGCGTCCCACCTGTTTCGATGAACGTCAACATAGATGTTTGTCAAAATGACAGGCGGGCGCGGGCCGGTGAAGAGGATGCTTTCGGCGCACCCCTGGGAGGTTGATTCGACATGTGTCAACATAGATGCATGTCGAATAGCAAAGTGCAGCCGCTGCTGGAGACGGAGACGGGAGCTGCGCCGTGCTGCCCGCCGCTGACCGAGCGTCCCTTCACGGTGGAGGAGGCCGAGCGCACCGCCGCGATGTTCAAGGCGCTCGGCGATCCGGTCCGCGTACGGCTGTTCTCGCTGATCGCCTCCTTCGAAGGCGGTGAGGCGTGCGTGTGCGACATCTCCGACGTCGGCGTATCCCAGCCCACCGTCTCCCACCACCTGAAGAAGCTGAGGGAAGCCGGCCTTCTGACCTCCGAGCGGCGCGGCACCTGGGTCTACTACCGGGTCGAGCCGTCCGTGCTGGCTGCGATGGGCCAGATGCTGGGCCGCGTCGCCGGGTGACCTGCCGGGGCGAGCGGGAGCCGCGCCGGCATCTGCCGACGGGTTCGGGTTCGACCTCCAGCGCGTCAACGCCGGTCATGCTCGTACGCTGCCGCTGCCGCTGCCGCTGCCGCTGCCGCTGCCGCTGCCCGCGACCTACGTCCTCGACCAAGCCGGCGTGATCCGCTGGGCGTTCGTGCAAACCGACTGCACGCTGCGCGCCGAGCCGAGCGAAATCCTGGCCGCACTCGACGCGTTGGGCTGATCCGGGAGGGGCCCGGGAGGACCCGGGGGCCCGGGGACGGGGCTGCCGCTCGGAAGGCCGTACTTCCCCGCAGCCCGATGCGGCCTCAGGCTTGAGCCATGCAGAAGAACACAGCCACCGCCAATGAGGCGGGAGAGGCCGAGGGCCGGTCCCGTCTCGCCCTCGCGCAGACGGAGTTCGACCCCGAAGTCGTCTACCTCAACACCGCCGCCATGGGGCTGCCACCCCGGCGCTCCCTGGACGCCTTGCACGGCACCCTGGAGGACTGGCGTACGGGCAGAGCGAGCCCGCCGGCGTACGACGCTCCGCTCGCGGCATCACGGGCCGCCTACGCCCGGCTGACCGGAGTGGACCCCTCCCGCGTGGCGGTGGGAAGCCAGGTCAGCGCCTTCGCGGGGCTGATCGCGGCGTCCCTGCCCGAGGGAAGTCAGGTGCTCACCGCGGAGGAGGAGTTCACCAGCGTCGTCTTCCCCTTCTACGCACAGGCGCGTCGCGGAGTCGTGGTCCGGGAGGTTCCCCTGGAACGTCTGGCTGAGGAAGTGACGTCCCGTACCGCACTGGTGGCCGTCGCCGCGGTCCAGTCCGCGGACGGACGCCTCGCCGACCTCGACGCGCTCACCTCCGCGTGCGCGGCGACCGGAACCCGGATCCTGCTGGACGTGACGCAGGCCGTCGGCTGGCTGCCCGTGGACGCGAGCCGCTTCGCCTACACCACATGCGGTGGCTACAAGTGGCTGCTCGCTCCGCGCGGCACCGCTTTCTCCACCGTGCAGCCCGAGTTCGCCGACGAGATCATCCCGCATGCCGCGTGCTGGTACGCGGGCGAGGAGCGGTGGGAGAGCCTCTACGGCGGCCCGATGCGGCTGGCGGAGGACGCCCGCCGCTTCGACGTCTCCCCGGTGTGGCACTCCTGGGTCGCCCAGGAGCATTCGATCGACCTGCTCACCGACGTCGGTGCGGACGTACTGCACGCGCACGCGCTCGGCCTGGCGAACCGCTTCCGTACGGCCGTCGGCCTCCCGCCCGGGGACTCCGCGATCGTCAGCGTGGCCGTCGACCCGGGCACACACAAACTGCTGGAGCAGGCGGACGTAGTCGGCAGCGTCCGCGCGGGCCGGCTGCGCCTGGCCTTCCACCTTTACAACACCGAGGCCGACGCGGACAGGGCGGCGGAGGTCGTGGACGGTCACGTCCTCGAGCTTCCCGGGGAACCCGGGTGACGGCGGGCGGGCAACGGAGCAAGGCGAGCCAGGCGAGCAAGCTGAACCAATGGGCGTTCAGGGCGACTTGACGGTGATGGATCCGTTGCTCGTCGCGAGGTCGAGCTCGTGGTCGCCGGACGGGTCGTCGCGGACCCCGATCTTCTTCTTCCCGTTGTCCGTCTCCGCCGACACCCTGTAGTGCCCGTCCGGTGCGGTGACCGAGATCGCGCCGTTGGACGTCCTCGCCCGTACGTCCTGCGGCGTGGCCAGGCCGAGGTCGATCGCGCCGTTGGATGTCTCTGCCCGGAGGCGTTCACCCTTCAGCCCCCGGCCGTTGATACGGCCGTTGGTGGTCCGTACGTCGACGGTGCCGTCCACATCGTCGAGATCGACGGCACCGGAGCTGGTCGTCACGTCCACCTTGCCCACTCCGGAAAGGCTGACCCCGCCGGCCGAGGTCCTGCCGCTCACGGAGACCCTCGGCGGCAGATCGACCGTGTAGCTCACCTCGCAGTCCCGGCCGCAGCCACTGAGCACGAGCACTCCGTTCTCGACCCGGTGGGTGGCCTTCGGCTTGTCGCCGTCGTGCTCGACCCGGCGGTGCAGGGACACGTCGGTGACGGTCTGCCTGCTGCGGAGCTTGACGCCGCCCGAGCTGTTGTCCAGACGTACGGACGTGATCTTCTCCGACAGTGTGATGTCGTCCTCGAACGTCTCCCCGGGGACCAGGCCGCACGCGCTGAGCGCGCCCACACCCATCCCGGCCGCGGCGAACGCCCAGAGGAGGCGGAGATGCCTGCGCATGGTTTTCTCCCTGTTCGGTCGGAAACTGCCGGTATCAGCGATTTCAAGGTCAATGTCCCATCATCCAGGCGGCGAGGGCGCCCACGCGTTCACCCGAGGGGGGAATCGCTTGTCCGGGCTGCTCCGACATCGACGCGAACAGCGGAACCAGGTCGGCAGACCGAGGCTCATCCCGGTCCTTGGCCCGATCCCCCTGCGTGGTGCCGCGGCTAGCGTCGTGCCATGCGAATCGGACTTCTCGGCACCGGCAACGTCGCCCGGGCCCTGGCAACACGCTGGGCCGCCACAGGACATGACGTCGTCCTCGGATCACGTCGGCCGCAGCCGCAGCCGCAGCCGCACGGCAGAGCAGACCCGGGCCTCACCGTCACGGGCCTGGACGAGGCCGCCGCACACGGCGAAGTGGTCGTCAACGCCACTCCCGGTACCGCCTCCCTGGAGCTGCTGACCGGCATCGGCGCACCGGCACTGGCCGGGAAGGTGCTGATCGACATCGCCATCGGGTTCACCGACGACATGGCCCTCTCCCACCCCGGCGTCTCCCTCGGCGAGGAGATCCAGCAGGCGTTTCCCGCGACCCCGGTGGTCAAGACGCTGTCCACGATGACCGCCTCCGTCATGGCGGACCCTGCCGGGCTGGACAGTCCGGGCAACGTCTTCCTCTCCGGCGACGACACCGAGGCCAAGCAGCTCACCGGCCGCCTTCTCACCGACCTCGGCTGGCCCGCGTCGTCCCAGCTGGACCTGGGCGGCATCACGACCGCCCGGGGGCAGGAGCACTTCGCGATGCTCTTCCTCGGCATCGCCGGCGCCCTCGGGACACACACCTTCAACATCGGCGTGATCACGAGCTCCGCCGTCGAGTGAGCACCAGGACAGGCCACGCCGCTTCTGCCGGGAGCGATATGCCCTCCCCGGTGGCCCGAAGCGGGGAAGGGTGCGGAGCATGACCCTTGGTTTCGGTGGTGACGTCGCTCAGTACTACGCAAAGTTCCGGCGTGGCTATCCGCCGGGGATTCTCGAAGTGCTGCGGGAGTCCTTCGCGTTGACCCCGCACGACACGGTGCTCGACCTCGGATGCGGCACCGGGCAGCTGGCCGTGCCGCTGGCCTCGCACGTCCGCTCGGTCATCGGCATGGACCCCGAACCGGACATGCTCTGCCACGCCGGAGAGGCGGCCACGCAGCAGGGCGTCACCAACGTGACGTGGGTCCTCGGCGCGGACACCGACATCCCCTCCCTCGGTGCGCTGCTGGACGGACGTCCCCTGGCCATGACGGTGATCGGGCAGGCGCTGCACTGGATGCGGCACGACACGCTCTTCGGCGAACTCGTCCGGCTGCACCGCCCCGGAGGAGGCGTCGCCGTACTCGCCAACGGCAGTCCCGCCTGGCTGCACGACAGCGACTGGTCGCGTGCGCTGCGCCGCTGCCTGGAGGAGCACTTCGAGACCGAGTTGAAGGACTCGTGCGGCACGGCTGCGCAGGACCGGATCCGTTACACGCAGGCCCTGGAGGCAGCGGGCTTCGAGGACGTGCAGGACCGAACGGTCTCCTACAGCGAGGAGTTGACCTCCGAGGAACTCATCGGCGGAGTCTTCTCCGCCATCCCCGAAGGCCGACTGCCCGCCCCGGCCGACCGTCCGGCCTTCGCCGAGCGCATCCGTCGGGCGCTCCCACCGGGCGACTCCTTCACGGAGCACGTGCGGGTCTCCGTACTCACGGGCAAGGCGCCGGAAGAGCCCGGCGGACGTCTCTGACTCCCTGCCTCTCTGACTCCCTGGCCTGGTCCTCGACGTATTCGGCGACCTCGTCCTTGACCTTCACCTTCGGGGAAGCCACAGCATCGACCGGGCCGGGGCAGTCGCCCCGGCGGGAGGAGGAGCGGACATGGGGCTGCTGACGATCGGGGCGTTCGCGAAGGCATCACGCCTCTCGCCGAAGGCGCTTCGTCTGTACGACGAACTCGGACTGCTGCCCCCCGCCCGCGTCGACCCGGTGACCGGATACCGCCTCTACGCACCCGAGCAGCTGGAACAGGCCCGGCTGGTGGCGTGGTTGCGGCGTCTCGGCATGCCCCTCGCCCGTATCCGCGAGGTGACCGGCCTGGACGGGCCCGCCGCCGCACGGGAGGTACGGGCGTACTGGGCGCAGGTCGAGCGCGACGTCGCCGCACGGCGCGGCATGGCCGCCTTCCTCATCGACCATCTGTCCCGGAAGGACTCAGCCATGCCTCACATGCCTCACACCGACAGCCGGCCACTGGGCATCCGCTACGCCGCACTGTCCGACGCCGGTCTCGTACGCGAGACCAACCAGGATGCGGCGTACGCCGGTTCACGGCTGCTCGCCGTCGCGGACGGCTTCGGCGGCGGCGGAGCCCCCGCGAGCGCAGCCGCCATCGACACGCTCAAGCAGCTGGAGACGGGCAGCTTTCCGGCGGCGAATCTCCTCAACGCCCTGGAGGACGGCATCGCCCAGGCCGACCGCGCCGTGCACGACATCGCGGAATCGGACCCCGGGGGCGATGAAGTCGGCACCACACTCACCGCGATGCTGTGGACGGGGTCGCAGCTGGCCCTCGTCCACATCGGGGACTCGCGGGCGTACCTGCTGCGGGACGGTGAGTTCTTCCAGATCACACACGACCACACGCTTGTGCAGTCGATGGTCGACGAGGGACGCATCAGCGCCGCGGAGGCGGCCTCGCACCCGCAGCGTTCGCTGCTGATGAGGGCGCTCGTCGGCCGCCCCGACGCGATGCCCGATCTGCGGCTGCAGGACGTCCAGGCCGGTGATCGCTATCTGCTGTGCTCCGACGGGCTGACGGCAGTGGTGCCGGACGAGCAGGTGCGGCAGGCCGTGTCGGGGGACGCCGGACCCGAGGAGACGGTCCGCGAACTGATCGGCCTGGCACGCCGGTTGGGCGGGCCTGACAACGTCAGTTGTGTGGTCGCCGATGTGCTGGAGGTCAAGGCGCTGCCGTAGGCGACGGCTTCGGAGGGGGCGTCAGAGCTGGCTTCGCCGAGGTGTGCGGACGGGACCGGACCGCGGTCCGGCCCGGTCCGCACACCGCCAGGCAGTGAGCAGGACGACGCAGAGGCCGGCCGTGAGCTAGGCGCTCTCGCCGAAGAGTTCCAGCAGCTCCGTCTTCTCGAACATGCGGGCCGTCTCCACCGCAGAGGGCTGACCCGCCCTGGGGTCGGCGCCCCCGTCGAGAAGCATGCGCACGATCTGGTCCTCACCCTTGAAGACCGCCCCCGCAATGGGCGTCTGCCCCTTGTCGTTGAGCTTGTTGGGGTCGGCGCCGCGGTCCAGGAGAGTCTGAACGGCCGGAGCGTGGCCGTGGTAGGAGGCCAGCATGATGAGGGAGTCGCCCTTGTCGTTGGTGAGGTTGGCGGGGACACCCGCGTCGACGTAGGCGGCGATGGTGTCGGTGTCGCCGTGCCGGGCCAGCCCGAAGATCTTCTGGGCGAGCTCCAGTACCTCGGGGTCGTGCGCGGGCTCGTTGCTCTCGGGCATGGGGGCGTCGGTCATCGTCTTCTCCTCGTCCTGCTGCGCCGGGTGTGCTGGGGGCACTCCCCGTCGCTCCTCCGGGTGGGGCCGGCTCCGCCGGGTGCCCCGCCCCAGCCGAAGGCCGGGGAAGGACCGGCGCGGTGCTTTCGGCTGCCCACCTTACGTACGCTTCGTCGCATGCCCACCTATAAGCCCCGCACCCTCACTGTCGTGGCGGTGGCCGCCGCGGTGGCCCTGACGGCGGTCTGGGTCCTCTTCGTGAGGAACGACGCGGCGACGGTCTCCCCACTGCGGGAGACAGCCGGGTGGGTGCTGACGGTGGCCGGGTGCGGTGCGCTGTACTGGCGGCTCCGCCGGCCGGTGGCCGTCGCCGTGTTCGTACTGGCCTGCAGCGCCGTGTACTTTCCCCTGACCAGCCAGGACGTACCGCTGCTCGTGCTCGCCTTCGGCGTCGCCCTCTACACCGTCGCGGCGGAGGGCCGGCTGGTGGCCGCCGCCACGATCGCGCTGGTCACGCTGCTGACTGTGGCTTACGGGGAGCTGGGCGTCACCGGGACGGAGCGGCACGTCGACGACGCGGCGATGTTCCTGCTCGTCGGCTGGTTCGTCGGTCTTGTCGCCGCGGGGTACGCGCAGCGCACACGCCAGGCGTATCTGCGTGAGGTGGAGCAGCGGGCGCTCGCTGCGGAGCGGGAGAAGGACGTACGGGCGCAGCAGTCGGCGACCGAGGAACGGCTGCGTATCGCAAGGGAGTTGCACGATGTGCTCGGTCACAACATCTCGCTGATCAACGTGCAGGCAGCCGCCGTACTGCACCGGCAGGCGAAGGACCCTTCCCGTACCGCCGAGTTGGTGAGCGCCATGGAGTCGGTGCGCGACGCCAGCAGGGAGGCGCTGCGCGAACTGCGTGCGACGCTGGGGGTGCTGAGGCAGGTCGACGAGCCGGCGCCGACGGCACCGGCGGAGGTGGGCCCCGGGGCCATCGAGGAACTCGGGGAACGTGCCCGCAGCACCGGCCTGGATGTGCGGGTGGCGGTCGGCGTCCCCGGCGGAGCGAGCGGCGGAGGGGGAGCCGACGAGGGAGCCCGTGGGGATCGACTGCCGCAACTGCCGCCACAGGTGGGCCTGGCGGCGTACCGCATCGTGCAGGAGTCGCTGACGAACGTCGTACGGCACGCACATGCGCGGACGGCCCGGGTGCGGGTGTGGGAAGAGGGTGCAGGGGAGGCAGCGGTGTTACGGGTGCGGGTCGAGGACGACGGGCAGGGTGCGCCGCCGGGAGCGCAGGGCAGCGGGATCGGCGGCATGGAGGAGCGCGCGCGGGCGCTCGGCGGGGTGCTGACGGCGGGAAACGCCGACGCCGACGCCGACACGGGCGCGGGCGCCGCCGCGGCTGCCGAGGCCGGCGACGGCACCGACACGCCCACACGCACCGGCTTCGTGGTCGACGCCACGCTGCCGCTCCGCATGCCGGGGGAGGTGGCCCTGTGATCCGCGTCCTGCTGGCCGACGATCAGACGCTGGTACGCGCAGGCTTCCGGTCGATCCTCGTGGACGAGGACGACATCGACGTCGTCGGAGAGGCAGCCGACGGCCGCGAAGCCCTCCGCCTCGCACGGGAGTTGACGCCCGACGTGGTGTTGATGGACATCCGCATGCCGGAGCGGGACGGGCTGGAGGCGACGCGGGACATCGTCGGCGACGAGCGGCTGGCCGGTGTGAAGGTCGTGATCCTGACGACCTTCGACATCGACGACTACGTCTACGGTGCGCTGCGCGCCGGTGCGTCCGGCTTCCTCGTCAAGGACACCGAGCCGTCGGAACTGCTGCACGCCGTGCGGGTCGTCGCCCGCGGCGACGCGCTCATCGCGCCCGCCGTCACGCGCCGGCTGATCTCGGAGTTCGCGGGCCGCGTGAAGCGGCCCGAACCGGGTCCTCGCCTGAACGTGCTGACGGAGCGGGAGCGGGAGGTCATGGGCCTGGTGGGTGCGGGTCTGTCGAACGACGAGATCGCACAGCGTCTGGTGCTCAGCCCGGCTACGGCCAAGACCCACGTGAGCAGGCTGATGACGAAACTGGCGGTACGGGACAGGGCGCAGCTGGTCATCCTGGCCTACGAGTCGGGCATGATCACGCCGGGCTGGCTAGGCCCGTAGGGGCGCACTCAAGGGCCCTGGCCCCAAGAGCCCTGCCCTCAAGGGCCGTCAAGGACCCTTAAGGGCTCAAGGGGAGCAGCGGTCAGGGGCGTGCCGGGGTGCGGAGCAACTCACGGGGTACGTGCCCGCGTACCGCCGCAACTCGCGCGGTAGCCCAGGTCACCGCCCCGGGGTGACGCCGTGGCAGGTGCTGTCGGAGCACGCTGATGTGCGTGGATCCTGAGACCCTCGACCTCGCAAGATGGCAGTTCGCCCTCACCGCTGGCGGACACTTCCTCTTCGTCGCGCTCACGCTCGGCCTGGCGGGTGTCGTCGCCTGCATCCAGACGTGCGCGGTCGTCTCGGGTGCGTCCGTGCACCAGCGCATGGTGCGGTTCTGGGGTCAGCTCTACGTCGTCAACTACGCCGTCGGCATCGTCACCGGCATCGTGATGGAGTTCCAGTTCGGGATGGCCTGGAGCGGGCTGGGGCACTACGCCGGGGGCCTCTTCGGTGCCTCGCTCGCGATGGAGACAGCGGTCGCCTTCTTCATCGAGTCGACCTTCCTCGGCATGTGGATCTTCGGCTGGAACCGCTTCAACAAGTGGGTGCATCTGGGTCTGCTGTGGGTGGTGACGCTCACCGCGTACATGTCCGCGTACTGGATCCTCATCACCAACGGCTTCCTCAACAACCCGGTCGGGTACCGCAGTTCGGGCAGCGGTTCGTCCGGCTCGTCCCACGGGAGCGGCATCGAGCTGGCCGACACCTTGGCGGTGCTCACCAACCCCAGTGCGCTGCTCGCCTTCTTCCACATCCTGGGCGGGGCGCTGCTCACCGCGGCGGTCTTCATGGCGGGCGTGAGCGCGTACCACCTCTTCAGACGCAGCCCCGAGCACGAACTCTTCCGGAAGTCCCTGCGGACCGGGGTCTTCACCTCTGTGCCGGCGCTCTTCCTCACGGCGGCCGTGGGCGGGGTGCAGTTGGGCTCGCTGTCCGGCATCCAGCCGATGAAGGCCGCAGTCTTCGCGGGCAAGGAGAGCACGATCGCCCGGCTGCAGGCCGAACTGGCAGCGCAGTTCGGGCCCGGCGACTACGTGCCGTCCACGGCGCTGACCCGCGGTGGAGCCGTCGTGATGCTCGCGGTCTTCGCGCTCTTGCTGTACGTGTGCCTGCCCGGCGCGGTCCTGGCCTGCTTCCGCAAAGCCGTGTACCGCTTCCGGGCGTGGCACGTGCTGCTGATGGTCATGGTGCCGCTCCCCTACGTCGCGATGACCGCGGGCTGGGTCTTCCGTGAGGCGGGCCGTCAACCCTGGGTCGTCCAGGGGCTGTTGAAGACGGAGGATGCGGTCTCGCAGCTGTCCGCCGGTGAAATGCGCACCTCGCTGGCCGTGTTCGGGACGCTCTTCACCCTGCTCGTCACCGTCAACTGGTGGCTGCTGCTGCGTACGGCCGCCCGAGGCCCCGACGACCCCGCGCTGGGCCGTGACGAGCGTGATTCCGCTACCGACGGCGCTACCGGCGGCGACGCCGACGGCGGTCCCGGCGGCGGTCCCGACGACGGCGCACGACGCCCGGTGTGGAGCCTGTGATGTCGCAGACCGTCCTGGAGACGCTGGCCGTGGCCCTGCTCTCCTTCTTCACCGTCGGCTACTTCGTGCTCGGGGGCGCCGATCTCGGGCTGGGCATGGTGCTGCCGTACCTGGGACGCGGCCCGTACGAGCGACGCCTCGTGCTCGACGCAGTCGTCCCCTTCTTCCTCGGCAACGAGGTGTGGCTGATCGCTGCGGCCGGGGTCTTCACCGGCTGCTTCCCGGCGTACGAAGGGGAGCTGTTCCAGGGGCAGTTCATGGTGCTGGTGCCGCTGCTGACCGGCTGGATGGTGCGTGACACCGGCCTGTGGTGGCGCCGGAACGGCGGGAGCGCCGGCCGGCACATCCTCGCCGACGGGCTTGTGACGGGCGGGAGTTGGACGGTCGCGCTGTCGTGGGGATGGCTGCTGGCGGGACTGGCCGGCGGCACACCCGAGCAGCTGACGGGCGGTCCCCTCGTAGTTCTCGCGGTGCCCGCCGTCGCCGCGCTGTTCGCCGCGCACGGCCTTGCGTTCGGTGCAGTGCGACTGACCGGCAAACCCTGGGAGCGGGCACGCCGGATGACGGGGTGTGGCGGGCACGGCGGACGTGTCGGGTGCAGCCGCCCGACTCTCGCGCTGACGGCCGTGGCCATGGCGGCGCTGCCCCTCGTGGCCGGTGCGCGGCTGCCGCTCGCCGAGTCGGCCGTGACGGGACCGGTGCTCGGGCTGCTCGTACCGGCGCTGCTGGTGATGACGCCGCTGCTGGTCGCGGCACAGGTGTGGATGTGGCGGACCCTCAGCGGCCGGTCGGCCGCACCGAGGTTCATGTGAGTCCTGACGGTGTCGAAGAAAGGTGAATGTGATGGGCCGTACGCGCGTCAGACCGGAATCGGGCGCCGGAGCCGGCGCAGGAGCCGACCCCGGCCAGGGACCACCGGTCGGCCACCTGCCACCCGGCGCCGGCAGCGGTGTCTTCGAACGCATAGCCGCCTTCTCCGCCCGGCGCCGCTGGTGGGCGCTCGTGCTCTGGGTCGCGGTGCTCGTCGGTACGCAGGTGCTGGCCGCCGGCGTGGGCGACGCCTACCGCAACGACTTCTCGCTCCCGGGCACCGACTCCCAGCGGGCCCTGGAGGTGATGCAGAAGCACGGTTCCGTACAGGCGGGGGACAGCGTGCAGATCGTGCTGCACGACGAGGGCGGGGACGGCGTACGCGCCACCGCGGTCCGCAAGCGCGTCGAACCGATGCTGAAGAAGGTCGCCGGGCTGCCGAGCGTCGCGCAGGTACGCAGCCCGTACGAGGACCGCTCGGCGGTCTCCGGGGACGGCACCGTCGGCTACGCCACCGTCACCCTCGACGGCAAGGCCGAACAAGTCCCGCCCGACGACACCGGACGGATCCTCGATGCAGCCAAGACCGCCGAAGGACAGGGCCTCCAGGTCGAGTTGGGCGGTGAGGCGGCCCGCGCGGCGGAGGAGTCCGAGGGCGGCGCCGCCGAAGGCGCGGGCATTCTCAGCGCGTTGGTGATTCTCGTCTTCCTCTTCGGGTCGCTGATCGCGGCGAGCGTCCCCGTGGTGACGGCGGTCTTCGCGGTGGGAACGTCCCTCGGGCTGATCGTGCTCGCCTCGCACGCCTTCACGATCGCCGACTTCACGCCGTACGTGATGATGCTGGTCGGGCTGGGCGTCGGCATCGACTACGCGTTGCTGATCTTCTCCCGCTACCGGGCCGAACTGCTGCACGGCACCGACCGCGAGAGAGCGAACCGCGTCGCCATGGACGCCGCCGGGCGTACCGTCTTCTTCGCGGGCTGCACCGTGATCATCGCGCTGCTGGGACTGGTCGTCCTCGGCCTCGGATCGCTCCAAGGAGTGGCGCTGGCAGTCGCGTTGACCGTACTGGTGACGATGCTCGCCTCACTGACGCTCCTGCCCGCGCTCCTCGCGGTCGCCGGCCGCCGCATCGAACGCAGCGTGGCACGCCGCGCCGCCAAGCAGCGCGAGCGCAACCGTACGGAGGGCGCGAGCTGGCGCCGCTGGGGAGCAGCCGTACAACGGCGGCCGTGGGCGGCGATCCTGGTCTCGGCGATCGCGCTGGGCGCCCTCGCCGCACCGGCGCTCGGACTGCGGCTGGGCTTCGCGGACGCGGGCAACGACCCGGAGACCAAATCCAGCCGCGCGGCGTACGACCTGCTCGCGGACGGCTTCGGACCCGGCTTCAACGGACCGCTGATCATCGTGGCCGAAGGGAAGAGCACGGGCGGGCCCGTCGCCGAGGCCGCCGGAGCGCTGCGCAGCGAACTGGCGAAGGTCCCCGGAGTCGCCGAGACCTCCCCGCCGATCCCGACCCGGGACCCCACGACGGCGACCGTCCTCGCCTTCCCCGGCTCCGCCCCCCAGGACGAGGCCACCTCGGTCCTGGTGGAGTCGCTGCGCGAGGACGTTCTGCCGCCCTTGGAGCAGCGCACCGGCGCCCGCTTCCTCGTCGGCGGATCGACAGCTGCCGCAGAGGACTTCGCGGCCACGGTCGCGGAACGCATGCCGCTGTTCGTCGCGGTGGTCGTGGGACTCTCGGCGCTGCTGCTCATGGCCGTCTTCCGCTCCCTGCTGATCCCGCTGAAGGCCGCCGTGCTCAATCTGCTGAGCATCGGAGCCTCGCTGGGCGTGATCACGCTCGTCTTCCAGCACGGCTGGTTCGGTGCGCAGCCGGGGCCGGTCGAGGCGTTCATCCCGGTGATGATCTTCGCGATCGTCTTCGGACTCTCGATGGACTACGAGGTCTTCCTGCTCTCCCGCATCCACGAGGAGTGGGAACGCACCAAGGACCCGGCACTCGCGGTACGCGAAGGACTGGCCCACACCGGCAAGGTGATCACGGCGGCGGGCGCCATCATGATCGTCGTCTTCGCGGCCTTCGTACTGAGCCCCGACCGCATGCTGCAGCAGTTCGGGCTGGGGCTCGCGGTGGCGATCCTGCTGGACGCGGTGGTCATCCGCTGCCTGATCGTGCCCGCCGTCATGCAGCTGCTGGGACGCAGCGCGTGGTGGCTTCCGGGCTGGCTGAGCAGGATGCTGCCGAGGGTGCGCCTGGAGCGGCACTGACGCCGCTCGGCGGCGGGAGCGGCGGGGGCGGGGGACGGCGGGACGGCTGGGCTCAAACGTGCGCGCCCGGATCCACGGTCAGCAGGACGTCACGCAGGGACTCCACGGTCTGCTCGGCGCCCGCCGCCCGCAGCCGAGCCTCCTTGCCCTCGTTACGCGCGTAGCCGAGGAAGGCCACCCCCGCCGCACGCGCCGCCTCCAGATCGCGGGGCGCGTCCCCGATCATCAGGGCTTCCTGCGCGGGCGTACCCGTGGACTCCAGCGCCCGCAGCAGACAGTCCGGATCGGGCTTCAGCCGCAGCGCGCCCTCGGAGCTGCGTCCGTGCACGTGGTCCGCGAACAGCTCGTACGTCTGCCGGGTCTGAAGATAACGCTCCACCGCCTGCGGGGAGTTGTTCGTGGTGACGGCCAACCGGCGTCCGGTGGCGGCGAGCGTACGGACGAGGGCGTCGGCGTAGGCGGTGGGGAACGCACGGGGCGCGGCCTGTACCTCCTCCTCGGTCAGCGCCCGTTCGATGTCACGGGCGATGCCGCGCTCGACGAGGGCCGGCTGCTCGAAGGCGGCGCGCAGTATCTCCACCGGATCGCTCGTCTCCGGCAGCAGGCCACGGTCACCGGCCGGTACGGCCTCGCGCAGGCGCTGGGCGATGGCCGGTGTCGGCCGGTCCTGGAAGAGATGGCAGATGGGCCCGTCGAAGTCGAAGAGCACACACTTCGCCGCATCGATGAGATCGCGCATTCCGCTCCTCGTACCAGGGCCGGGGTGGTCTGATCACCACTATCTCCCGCGCGGCCACCGGCGTACAGCGGGCAGCCGACGGGGCGGCGTCCGATGCTCCCGGTGCCAGGCCCGCAGGGCGGCCTTGACGGTCCGGTGGTCGGGGACGTCTCTGAGATGCAGCGGCGAACGCGCCCGCGCCAGCGCCCTGTGGACGGATGCGGCAGCGACATCGAAGTGGTTCTCGGTGGCGGAGACCGGCAGGGCACGCGCCGAACGAATGGTGTCGGGAAAGACGGACTGGGCGTACTCGAAGTCGAGGTAGACGCGGAAGTCCTGCTCCATGCCCACAAGCCGGCCCGTCAGACCCCGCCGCCGCATCTCACGCCGCCAGAGCCCGATCAGACGCCGTCGTTCCTCAGCGGTGTACTCCATCCGTACGACGTGGGTCGCCAGGTCGTGCAGGGGATCGCCGAACAGCGCGCACTCCCAGTCCACGAGGGCGAGTTCGCCGTCCTTGCGGCGGAGCAGATTGGCACGGTGGATGTCGGCGTGGAGCAGTGAGTACGGCCGGTCCCGCAGCTGTTTCGCATCGCGCGTGAACCGCTCCATCGCGTCATCCGGAATCCCCAGCGCGCGGAAGAGACCGCCGAACCGGGGGAAGTTGTGCAGATACACCTCGTGATGGGCG
>DATMEI010000551.1:0-3878 GCA_035556995.1 Streptomyces sp. | reverse complement strand
AGGCACGTTCGTACGGCGTGCTCGGCGGCTTCACCACGATGGTCGCCAACGCCGGCGGTCCGGTGATGTCGCTGTATCTGCTGTCGGCGGGCTTCCGGAAGCTCGGTTTCCTGGGCACCGCTGCTTGGTTCTTCCTGATCGTCAACGTGTCCAAGGTGCCCTTCAGCGCGGGCCTGGGGCTGATCGACGGCCCTTCCCTGCTGCTGGACGCCTACCTCGCACTCTTCGTCATTCCGGGAGCGGTCATCGGGAAGCTCTGCGTGGACCGGATCGACCAGGTCCTCTTCGAGCGGCTGGTGATCGCCGCGACCGTGGTGGGCGGTCTGCAGCTGCTCCTGCGCTGAGGCACCACACGACCGCGGCCGCCGGTGCGGTGCGAGCTCACCGGACAGCGGACCCCGGCCGCCTTCGCCGGCGGCACTCTCCGTCGAACCCCTGGTCACGCACCGTCGAGCGCACTGCCGGCCCGTCGCCCGGGCCGGAACCGTCCACGGTGTGGGACTGCTCTCCGTCCCCCGCGACCCGTCTTCGTTGAGGGGGGAACCGTATGTACGGTGGTGCCCGCAAGCGCACTTCCGGCCTCGCTCGCCGCCGTCCCCCGGACTGCGGTGCTGCGCGCCGGGCCGGTGACCTCGCCAGGTACTGCGCGCGCAGCCAGACTCCGGAACGCCACCGACAAAACGATCCCGAGAGGCTAAGAGCTTGACGAGCGAGACCGGCACCATGCTCCGAGAATTCCTGCGGTCGCCCATCGACACCGGCGCAGTGGCGCCGAGCTCCCGCAGACTTGCCGCAGCGGTGACCGCTCCCGTGCCCGAATGCGGCGATCCCGTGATCGTGGAGCTCGGCCCCGGAACGGGCGCGTTCACCGGCATCATCCAGGAGCAGCTGGGCGGTCGCGGCCGGCATCTGGCGATAGAGAAGAATCCGCAGCTGTCCGAGAAGCTGAGCGAGCGCTTCCCGTACGTAGACGTGCTGAACGCGCAGGCGTCGCAGCTGCCGCAGCTGCTCGCCGAGCACGGCCACGAGAAGGCCGACGTCGTCGTCAGCGGTCTGCCCTGGGCATCGTTCCCCAGCCACGTCCAGTACGACACTCTCGCGGCGATCAGGAACGTGCTGGCGCCGCAGGGTGCGTTCACCACGTTCGGGTACGTGCACGCGATGCGTCTCACGCCCGCTCTGCGCTTCCGCCGGATGCTCCACGACGCCTTCGAGGAAGTGGTCGCGGGCCGCACCGTGTGGGGCAACCTGCCGCCCGCGCTCGTCTATCACGGCAGGCGCGCGCGGAACGTCACGCCTGCGGGAAGCGCTCCGCCGCCTCGTTCCGCGGCCGGGGCCGGCACTCAGGCTGCCGGCCGGCGTCCTGTGACGGCCGGCGACCGCGGTGCCCAGCCCGCCGGCTGACGTCGGTTCGGCCTGCCCCGCTGCGGCAGCGGCAACCGCTCTTTTCAAGACGATCACAGTTCGTCCATTTGCGGAGCCCATCGGACGTCGAACGGGCACGCCCAGCGGGCGAAGCGGGCAACGGCCTGTGGCCGTACGGGAATTGACGCCACGTCAGGGCTCTCTCAACGCCCTGGCGAGCGGGCGGAAACAGTCATGATTGACGCCGATTCGGGCCCGATCCCGGTGCGTTCGGGCTTGTAGAACTCTCCGCACGGTTCCGCTTCCCCGTGCGGGGGTGCCTCCGGACACCCTCGCGGGGCTGCGGAAGTACCACGATCTGGGGAGCGGTGCGTTCATGTCCATACTCGGAGGAAGAACAGCACGGATCGTGGCGGCGGCAGTCGTCATGGCCGGGCTGCTCACAGCGTGCAGCATGGACGACGACCCTCAGGAAGACAGGGTCATCAGGGTCTTGATGGTCGACAACCCGCAGATGCTGGAGCTGGAGAAGCTCACCGCGCGGTACTTCACGAAGAAGACCGGCATCGAAGTCGACTTCACCCCGCTGCCCGAGAACGAGGTCCGGGAGCACATATACGACGACTTCGCCGACCAGTCCGGGCGGTACGACGTCGCCACCGTCAGCAACTACGAGACGCGGACCTACGCCGACCGCGGCTGGCTCAAACCGCTCGACCCGTACATCGCCGGGGACCGCGTCTTCAACCAGTCCGACATCCTGCTCCCGCTCCAGCTCTCCCTCAGCGGCGGGGACGGCAAGGTCTACGCGGAGCCGTTCTACGGCGAATCCTCCTTCCTGATGTACCGCAAGGACGTCTTCGAGCAGCTGGATCTGGAGATGCCCGCCGAGCCCACCTGGCGGGACATCGCCGAACTGGCCCGGAGGACCGACCGTCCGGAGACGGGCATGACAGGCATCTGCCTGCGCGGACTTCCCGGCTGGGGGGAGATGACCGCCCCGTTCACGACGGTCGTGAACACCTTCGGCGGCACCTGGTTCGACAAGCACTGGAACGCGCGGCTGACGTCTCGCGGCTTCAGGGAGGCCGCGGAGTTCTACGTCGGTCTCGTGCGCAGGTCCGGGGAGCCGGACGCCGCCCGCACCGGGTACGCCGACTGCCTGAGCAACATGAAACGCGGCAAGTCCGCGATGTGGTACGACGCGACCGCGGGCGCCGGTTCCCTGGAGGCCGACACGTCACCCGTCAAGGGCAAGATGGGCTACGTGCCGGCTCCCGTCGAGAAGACACGTTCCTCGGGCTGGCTCTACACCTGGGCATGGGGCATCCAGAAGTCCTCCGAGAAGTCCGACGACGCCTGGGAGTTCATCTCCTGGGCCTCCAGCAAGGAGTACGAGGCGCTGGTCGGCCGCGAGTTCGGCTGGGCCAACGTGCCCGCGGGCAAACGCAGGTCGACGTTCGACAGGCCCGAGTACAAGAAGGCCGCGGGCGCGTTCGACGAGGTGGCCGAGAAGGCCATCAGCGACGCCGATCCGCGCGATCCGGGCGTGCAGGAACGTCCCACCCCCGGGATCCAGTTCGTCGGCGTCCCCGAGTTCACGACGCTGGGCGACAAGGTGTCCGAGGAGCTGAGCGCCGCAATCGCGGGAGAGCAGAGCGTCGGTGCCGCGTTGCGCAAGGGGCAGCGGGAGGCGGAGAAGGTCGGCGCCCGGTACAGGAAGCGCTGACCCCCCTCCCCTACGCCGCGGCCGGCCACCGACGCGGGCGCCGGCGGCCGGACAGCGGGACGGCCGACCGCCGGGCGCCCCGGCCCGGTTCACCAGTCGTGGACGGTGCCGTCCGCGAGCCGGTTCACAGGCAGGTACGCCGACTCGTACGGGAAGCGGCCCGCGGCGTCCAGATCGAGTTCGACTCCCAGGCCGGGGGCGTCGGAAGGATGCAGCAGCCCCTCCTCGAAGGTGTAGGAGGTGCGGAAGACCTCCAGGGACTCCCGTGAGTGGCGCATGTACTCCTGGATGCCGAAGTTGTGCACGGCGAGGTCGAGATGGAGCTGCGCCGCCATGCCGACGGGAGAGATGTCCGTCGGGCCGTGCATCCCGGAGCGGACCCCGTGGACGGCGGCGAAGTCCAGCAGCTTCTTCATCGCGGTGACGCCGCCGGTGTGGGTGACCGCGGAGCGCACGTAGTCGATCAGCCGTTCGCCGAGCAGCGTGGTGTAGTCGTGCACCGAGTTGAAGACCTCGCCGATGGCCAGCGGAGTCGTGGTGTGCTGACGGATCAGCCGCAGCGCCGCCTGGTCCTCGCCCGGAGTGGCGTCCTCCAGCCAGAACAGGTCGTACGGTTCGAGGGACTTGCCGAGCTTCGCCGCCTGGATCGGCGTCATCCGGTGGTGCCCGTCGTGCAACAGCGGCAGCTCCGGCCCGAACTCCTCACGTACGGCTTCGAAGACGCTCGGCACGTGGCGCAGGTACGCCCGGGTGTCCCACGTCTCCTCCACCGGCAGGACCGGAC
>DATMEI010000550.1:0-2870 GCA_035556995.1 Streptomyces sp. | reverse complement strand
CGCGGCGGCGAGGTCGCCACGGATGTCTTCGGTGAGGGGCCACCCGTGGTTCTGGTGCATGGCACGCCGGCATGGTCGTACCTGTGGCGCGAGGTCGCCCCTCTGCTGGCCCGCAGCCACACCGTCCATGTATGGGACCTGCTCGGCTTCGGTGACTCCCGTCTCGGCCCGGACCGTTTCCCGTCCATCGCCGAACAGGCCCACACGCTGGCCGAACTCATCGAGCACTGGGGTTTGGAGGCGCCCGGTCTTGTCGGACATGACATCGGGGGAGGCATCGTGATGCGGGCCCATCTGACCGAAGGGGTACCGGCCAGTCGGCTCGCGCTCCTGGACGCCGCCGTCCTCGGCCCCTGGAACACCCCGTTCACCGATCACATGCAGCGTCACGCGGACGCCTACCGCACCATGCCCCCGGAGGTCTTCGGCGAACTCGTCGCCGCGCGGCTCCGCACCGCCACCCACCATCCGATGTCCGACGAGGTCGCTGACGCCTACCTTGCTCCCTGGGCCGGAACGGACGGGCAACACCGGTGGATCGACCAGGTGTCGAGCGTCAGCTTCGAAGACACCCGTGACGCCGTCGCCCGGTTGGGCCGGATCACCGTGCCGACGCTGGTTCTCTGGGGTGTGCAGGACAGTTGGCTCGACACCTCCACAGCGGACCGGCTGGCAGCCGCTATACCCGGTGCGCGCCAGGCGCGAGTGGCAGGAGCAGGCCACTTCGTTGCGGAGGACGATCCACAGGGAACAGCCGACGCTCTGCTGGAGTTTCTTCAAGGGCGGGCCGCCTGACTGTGCAGGGCAGGTCAAGTCCCTTGCTCAGGCCGCCAGTACGAGCGCCAGGGCCCCGGCGGCGGGCAGGGCCTGGACGTAGAGGATGCGGCGGGTGACGGTGAGGGAGCCGTAGAGGCCGGCGGCCACGACGCAGCAAAGGAAGAAGACCTGCACCTGCGGGCCCGTCGGGTCCGGCGCGAGCAGGCCCCAGCCGAGGCCCGCCGCGAGAAAGCCGTTGTAGAGGCCCTGGTTGGCGGCGAGCGTGGCCGCCTCGTCGGCGAACTCCTGTGTCGTACCGAAGGTCCGCCGTCCGCGCGGTGTGCGCCACAGGAACATCTCCAGCACCAGTATGTACAGGTGGATCGCCGCCACCAGGGCGACGAGCAGCGAAGCAGCGGTGTGCACGGAATTCCTCCAGGGGTAAGTGAGTTGGGTTTCGCAACCCACCAGCGACACGGGACGGTAGCGCACCTTGGTTTGGTTTTCCAACTCACGCCGGTTAGGTTGCCGCCATGGTGAGGAAAGAGGTGAACCCGCGCGCGTGCTCGCTGGCTTCGGCGCTGAACGTGATCGGGGAGAAGTGGTCCCTGCTGGCGCTGCGTGAGGTGTTCTACGGGGTTCACCGCTTCGACGGCATCGTCCGCAACACCGGAGCCCCCCGTGACGTACTCGCCACGCGGCTGCGCACCCTCGTCGACGGCGGAGTACTGCGGCGGGTGCCCTACTCCGAGCGTCCGCCGCGCGACGAATACCACCTGACGCAGGCCGGGCAGGAACTCGCCCCGGCCATGCTCGGCCTCATGCGGTGGGGGATGCGCTGGGTGCCGGGCGCACCCTCGAGCGCGACGGTCTTCACCCACGACTGCGGCGGCCAGCTCGACGCCGGGATCGTGTGCGGCACCTGCGGCGAGGCGGTCGCCTCCGGCGAGGTCGAACTCCCCGACACCGGTACGGCGCAGGGCAGTTGACCTGTCCGGAAACGGATAGGATGTGCCAGGGCCCGAAGCCGCAAATTCGCGTTGCGACTTCGGGCCTTCTGCTTGCCGTCGCCCCGCTGCCGCTGCCGCTGCCGCTGGCGGGGCTATTCGAGTACGCGGAGCTTCGCTCCGTTGTTCCACGCCTCCAGCAGCCCGCGGTGGACGGCGGTCACTTCATGGCGTGCGGAGACGAGCAGCGCGTCCCTGGTGAAGGGTGCCGTGGCGACCAACAGGGCGACATCGGCCTTGTGCTCGAGCTTGGCCGTGCCGAGAAAGCCCCGGACGTCGCCGCTGGTGATGCCGCCGCTGGGATTGCGTGCCTTGCAGCGGACGACGAGGCGGCGCCCGTCCGCCGTATAGCCGAGGATGTCGGCCCCGGTGTCGCCTCGACCCTCGGTGAGGGTGACCTGTTCACATCCGTCACGCCGGCACAGCCAGGCGACGTGACGCGCGAACTCCCGCGCGTTCATGGCGTCCAGGGCCCCCATGGAACCGGCCGCTTCGTGCTCCCGCAGCACACGCCTGAGCCGGATCATCTCCGCTTCGGACTCCGCGAGCCGGTGGCGCAGTTCGTTCTCGGACTGCATCAACAGTTTGAGGAGCGGCACGACGGCCAGCCCGATGACGCTGCGTACGGCGTCTTCGGCGATCTCACGGACACGTGCGTCCGTCAGCGTGTGCTGTGGCGGCCGGTCGGCGACGGTGCGGGCGATGCGCCGGTCCAGCCACTCGATGAGGTTGTGGACAGCGGAGTCGTCCACAGGTGCGGTGGCGGGTGCGGTGCGGCTCGCGTGCTCCGTGTCGAGCAAGTACGTACGGACTTGCCGCGCGACCTCGCTGTCGCGCAGCAGCATCGCGATGTTCAGGACGGCGCGGCGGGTGAAGAGCGTGAGGTTGGACCGAGGCTGTGGATAACTTTCCGGAAAGAGAGACAAGATGTCTCTCTTAAAGAACTCCAGCTCAGAGCCCCGCAACGTACGCATGCCGTTCGCCGTCAGCTCTTCGCGATGGCGCTGCATCAGCCTGTTGACGACGCGCTCGGCGACCGGGTGTTCTTGCGAATCCCGTCCGAAACGGGCGTCAGCGGCCGAAGTTCACAGTTGTATCTTGAAGCCC
>DATMEI010000549.1:0-3248 GCA_035556995.1 Streptomyces sp. | reverse complement strand
GTAGGCCAGGAAGACGTTCGGTGCGTAGGCGAGCGCCAGGTAGCCGATGAAGGTGCCGAGCGCACCCCACATCATCGCCTGCCGTGCCGGGAAGCGCCCGCTCTCACGCAGCTTCCCCACCGGGAAGGCCACGCCCCCCTGGAAGAGCACCCAGATGCCCATCATCCAGAAGATGTGCGCACTGTTCCAGCCGTGTGCGGTGTGGAGCGTCGCCTCGGCGGAGGCGAACGCGTACTCCGCCGACGAGATGCCCATCATGCCGACCCACGGCAGGATGACCATCCACTTGCGACGGCGTCCCATGATGTCGATGTCGGACTCGCCGATGCGGTACATGCGGCCGTTCTTGTCGGTCACCTCCCGGTACGGGAGGGCCGTTGGAACTTCTGTTGTTGTCATGTTCTGCACCCCTTGCGTGGAGAGAGTCTGGCCAGCGCCCCCTGTCCGGATCTCTTGCTTGGTGCGATGTCGCGGTGCCGCGTCAGGTGCGTCCGGGGAGCGGCCGGGCGGATTGCGGAGTCCGCCTGACCGGTCCCGGGCCCCGCCGCGGCGGCGGGGAGCAGGTCCCCGCCACCGCGCAGCAGCCCCGCGGCACGGGCCCTACAGGAGCCCGGCCGCCCGTGCCCACTGGTACTTGGCTCCCAGTACGGCCACGGGCTTCTCTGTCGTGTACGGGTACGCGACCACTCCTCGCTCAAAGAGGTACGCGCATGCTTCCTCGACCTCCACGTCGCCAGCAAGGGAGGCCACCACGGGTTTTTCGATTCCCTTCTCCCGTGCCTCGGCGACGACCCTGGCTGTCAGCTCCGCGAAGACCATGGGCGGAGTGACGATCGTGTGCCAGTAGCCGAGGACCAATGAGTGGATACGCGGGTCCTCCAGTCCGAGCCGGATGGTCGCCTCGTACGTGGAGGGCGGCTCGCCCCCGGTGATGTCCACCGGGTTGCCCGCGGCGCCGAACGGCGGGATGAAGGCGCGGAACGCCTCGTCCAGGTCCGGCGGGATCTCCATCAGCGACAGACCGTTGTCGACGATCGCGTCGGAGAGCAGCACACCCGATCCGCCCGCGCCGGTGATGATGACGGTGTTGTCGCCCTGCGGCGTGGGCAGCACGGGCAGCGCCCGCGCGTACTCCAGCATCTCGTTGAGGCCCGGCGCCCGGATGACACCGGCCTGCCGCAGGATGTCGTCGTAGACGGCGTCGTCGCCCGCCAGCGCGCCCGTGTGCGAGCCGGCGGCCTTGGCGCCCGCGCTCGTACGTCCCGCCTTGAGCACCACGACGGGCTTCTTCGGCACCGTCGCACGTGCCGCCTCCACGAACGCCCGGCCGTCCTTGAGGTCCTCCAAGTGCATCGCGATGCACTCGGTGTTCGGGTCGTCCGCGAAGTAGGTGAGCAGGTCGTCCTCGTCCAGGTCGGACTTGTTGCCGAGCCCGACGATCGCCGAGACACCGGTGTTGGTGCTGCGTGCGAACCCGAGGATGGCCATTCCGATGCCGCCGGACTGGGAGGTGAGCGCCACACCGCCCTTGACGTCGTACGGCGTGCAGAACGTGGCGCACAGGTCGTGCCAGGTCGAGTAGTAGCCGTAGATGTTCGGCCCGAGCAGCCGCACACCGTGCTTCTCGCCGATGGCCACGATCTTGTCCTGGAGCTCCACTTCACCTGTCTCGGCGAAGCCGGAGGGGATGAGGACCGCGTTCGGTATGCCCTTGGCACCCACGGCTTCGAGGGTGTCCGGCACGAACTTCGCCGGTACGGCGAAGACCGCCACGTCCACCTCCCCGGGGATGTCCGCGACCGACTTGTACGCCTTGCGCCCCAGGATCTCGTCGGCCTTGGGGTTCACGGGGTGGATCTCCCCGGGGAAGCCGCCGTCGACGAGGTTGCGCATGACCGAATTGCCGATCTTGCCCTGCTCGTTGGAGGCACCGATCACCGCGACGGAGCTGGGCTGCATCAGCCGCTTCATCGACGTGCGGATCTCCTCGGGCGTGTACTGCCTGCGCTTGGCGGGCTGCCCGTCGGTGAGCAGGATGCGGATGTCGGCGGCCAGCGCACCGTCGGGTGCGGCGAAGACCGGGTTGAGGTCGACCTCCGCCAACTCCGGGAAGTCGTCGGCCAGTTGTGAGACCCGGACGATGACCTCGGCCAGCGCCGCACGGTCCACCGGCTTCGCGCCGCGTACGCCCTTGAGGATCTCGGCCGCCTCGATGCCGTCCAGCATCGACAGCGCGTCGTCCGTGGAGGCCGGAGCGAGGCGGAAGGTGACGTCCTTGAGGACCTCCACCAGCACACCGCCCAGCCCGAAGGCGACGACCTTGCCGAAGGTGGGGTCGGTGACCGTACCGACGAGCACCTCCTGACCGGGCTTGGCCATCTGCTGCACCTGTACGCCCAGGACGTCCGCCCCGGAGTCGTAGTCGCGTGCGTTGCCGACGATCTCCGTGTACGCGCTGCGCACCTCCGCGGCGGAGGCGACACCGACGCGCACACCGCCCGCGTCGGTCTTGTGCAGGATGTCCGGCGAGACGATCTTCATGGCGACGGGGAAGCCGATCCTGTCGGCCAGCTGCACCGCCTCGTCGGCGGATTCCGCCAGTCCCTCGTCCGGTACCGGGATGCCGTAGGCGTCGGCCACGCGCTTGCCCTCGGGGGCGGTCAGCGCGGTACGGCCCTCGGCGCGGGCGGCGTCCAGCACCGCCCGTACCGTGTCCTTGTCCGGCGTGCCGGGGCCGCTGTTGTTGTCCTGCGCCATCGGTCAGATCACTCCGTTCGTCTTGAGTAGCGCCACTTCTTCTTCGCCCAGCCCGAGTTCTCCGATGAAGACCTCCTCGTTGTGTTCGCCCAGGAGGGGCGAGGAAGTGATCTCCACCGGGGAGTCGGAAAGCTTCATGGGAGAGCCGACAGTGGAGAAGGCGCCGCGCTCGGGGTGATCGACCTCGACGATCATCCCGTTGGCGGCCAGGGACTCGTCCTCGAAGATCTCCTTCGTGGACAGGATCGGCCCGCAGGGGATGTTGTGGGCGTTGAGTGCCCCCAGCACCTCCCACTTGGGCAGCGTCGAGGTCCACTCCTCGATCAGCTGGAACATCTTGTCCAGCTTCGGCAGCCGCGCCTCGGGCGAGTTCCAATCCGGGTCGTCGGCCAGTTCGGGCCGGCCTATGAGGTTCGTGAGCGGTTCCCAGCCGACGGGCTGCACGATCACGTACACGTAGTCGTTGGGACCGCCGGGCGCGCACTTGACCG